>JAYWCO010000072.1:0-14364 GCA_043780475.1 Burkholderiales bacterium
ACACAGGGCACTGAAATCCCGTACGCCACCCAAGCGGCCAGTGGTGGCGCAACGATATCCTTTAAGCAAGCTGTATTGTCTCTTGATGTAACGCCTCAAATAACACCGGACGACAAAATCATTATGGATATTGAAATCAAAAAAGATGCAGTTGGCGCATTTCTAACCGCCGGTACCACCAGTATTCCATCCATTGATACTCGCACATTAAAAACTCAAATATTAGTAGACAATGGAGAAACAGCAGTAATTGGAGGTATATACGAACAGATTTCTCGCACAGACGTTAGTAAGGTTCCTATACTTGGCGATATACCATTCATAGGTAATTTATTCAAAAAAACTAAAAAACAAGAAGACAAAACCGAACTGCTGATTTTTATCACTCCGCGCATTATCAAAGATCAGTTGACGCTTCGGTAAGTATTCAAGCTGATGGTGTTTAAGATTAAAAAGATGGAAAGTATCCAATAACCATAACCCATCAGGTTACTATTCGGGGCGCTGCTGTTAGCGCCCCGTTTTATTTTTGCGCAGTCACTGCACAATTGTTGTTCTACATTACCGCAACTTAGGCTATGCGCATGGTTTAATCCTACGCTCGCCATAGCCTGCCACCTTACCCGCTTATTATATGACTCAACGACACAATATTTTTTTGATCGGCATGCCGGGTGCGGGTAAGAGCACCTTGGGCAAAGCATTGGCCATTCGTTTGGGACTGAGCTTTATCGATGCGGATCAAGAGATGGTGAGTAGAACCGGGGTTTCGATTGCGACTATTTTTGAAATAGAAGGCGAGGCCGGCTTTCGGGTTCGGGAAAGGCTGCTAATCGCGGAACTGGTTACCGCCTACAACACCGTCCTAGCCACCGGCGGCGGCGCCATTCTATCGAGCGAGAGCCGTCAGTTGATGCGCGATAACGGTATCGTGATCTATTTGCGGGCAGACTTGGATGATCTCTCGGCGCGCACCTCACGCGACACCAAGCGTCCGCTGTTGCAGGCGGCTGACCCTGCCGCCGTACTGCGCGCTTTACTCGATTTACGCGAACCGCTTTACCATGAAGCAGCCCACCTTGTTATCGACACGGGTCGGCTGCACGCGACCAAACTGGCTGAGCAAATTATCGAACGGCTCGGACAAGAAAGACTATGGCCATAGCTTGCCAAGCCAGCCTCTATATCGTCTGCACTCGACATCCATTACGACCTAAAATTAACCCCACACCGATGACGCTCGCAACCCACCAACTAACTGTATCGCTGGCTGAACGCACTTACCCCATTTTGATTGGGCCCGGCTTGCTCGCGAATGCGGCATTGCTGCTGCCCTACCTTGTCCAACCCCGGGTGGTGTTAGTGACCAATGCAACCTTATGGCCGCTGTTTGGGCAGACGCTAGCGGCCGCGCTAACCCATGCGGGCATCCGTGTCGCGCCCATCATCTTGCCCGACGGGGAAGTGTATAAAGATTGGGCAACGCTTAATCAAATTTTTGATGCTCTGCTTGAACAAGCCAGTGATCGTAAAACCACTCTCCTGGCCTTAGGCGGCGGCGTGATAGGCGACATCGCAGGCTTTGCTGCCGCCACTTACCAACGCGGCGTGCCGTTCATCCAGATTCCCACCACCCTGCTCGCCCAAGTCGATTCTTCAGTCGGTGGCAAAACCGCCATTAATCATCCGCGCGGCAAAAATATGATCGGTGCGTTCTATCAGCCGCAGCTGGTATTGGCCGATACCGACACCTTGCAAACCTTGCCTGATCGTGAATATCGTTCTGGTTTAGCCGAAGTCATCAAATACGGCTTAATTTTGGATCGACTGTTTTTTGATTGGCTTGAAACCAATATCGACAAACTGCTACATCGCGATGCAGCAGCTCTTTCACATGCCATCCATCGCGCCTGCGAACTGAAGGCGGCGGTGGTCGCAGCTGATGAGCGTGAAACCGCCAAAGAGGGAGGGCGCGCATTACTGAATTTGGGGCATACCTTTGGCCACGCCATTGAAACCGCACTTGGCTACGGTGCGTGGTTACATGGCGAGGCGGTGGCCTGTGGCATGGTGTTAGCCGCGCAATTTTCGCAGCAGCTTGGCAAGCTGAGCCCTGCGGATGTTGAACGAATTCGTCAGATCATTCACCGCGCCGGGTTACCCACCGCATTACCAATTGAATCCCTCAAGGTTTCACCTGATATTTTGCTACAGCATATGGGTCGCGATAAAAAAAATGAAGCTGGCATGATTAAACTCATCCTGCTGAAATCCGTTGGTGAAGCTTATGTGGATGCATCGATTGATGCTGAACAAATTCACACATTCCTGACCTCTCGGTAATAGCATCTGCCGCTGTTGCCCTCTCTATTAAACGCAAACACCGCGCCCAGTCTTGTTCTCAGAGCAGTTCATAAAAATAATTATTGCACTCCTGGCTATTTAGGCGCAACTGCTGCCGCTGACAAGCGGCGCAAAAATACCGTCATTTCCTTTGCGGCCTGCTTGTCGCCTTTGGTTTCGGCAGCGGCAATACCCCGGGTGTATGCCTCAGTCGCACCCGTAACATCATTGAGCTGGGCCAAACTTTTGCCCAGCAATTTCCATGCGGCAGAATAGCTTGGATCTTGCGCTATTGCGGCGCGTAAATGCTCGCTGGCTTTAGCTGCGTCAGCGGCTTTCATATATTCATTGCCCAGCGAAAACCGCAGGAGCGCTGAATCTTTGCCTGCTGCCAACAGTTTCTCAAAGTTGCCGATCATGCCCATCGCCACATCCTTATTCCTTGACCCAGAGTGTTGGGTTATTATCGCTGGGATCATTGCTCATAGAAATAAAATTAATCACTACCGCCTGTCAGGGAAGCCCATGATTTACGCGCGCCGGATTTTTACTGTTTTGCTGGTCATTGTTTCAATGGCGCTGGTTGATACCGGCATAGCAGAGGCCTCGGCACAAACAGCCGCAAATCCAACTACGAAACCAGCCCATGCGCGCGATATTTCTATCGGCCTGCAGGCGGCCGTTACCTCGATGGATCCGCATTATCATAATGTTGGCCCGAACAACAGCACCCTGCGACACATCTTTCAACCGCTGGTGTCGCCTGATGAAAATCAAAAACTGACACCTGCGCTCGCCACCTCATGGCGAGCGATTGATGACACCACCTGGGAATTTAAACTGCGCAAAAATGTACGATGGCATGATGGCTCGACATTCACGGCCGATGATGTGGCGTTCACGCTCAAGCGCGTGCCCAATGCGCCGAACAGTCCGTCTTCATTTGCAACTTTTACTAAGCCCATCATTGATGTAAAAATTATTGATCCTCACACTATTATTTTTAAAACGGCTTTCTCGCATCCGCTGTTGCCGTCTGATTTAACCGCCATCGGGATCATGTCAAAAGCGGTTGGTGAGAAAGCCACCATTGATGATTACAATTTGGGCAAGGCCGCTATTGGTACCGGCCCTTATAAATTCGTGGAGTACATCGCCAACCAGCGGATTGTCGTCAAAGCCAATTATGACTATTGGGGCGGCGAAGAGCCCTGGGACAAGGTGACGTTCAAAATGCTGACCAGCCCGGCCGCGCGGGTGGCAGCGCTGCTATCAGGCGACGTGGAAATGATCCAAGCGGTACCCACCGCCGATATTTCAAAGCTTGATAAAAATACTAAATTTGCGCTTTCAAACAAAGTCTCAAACCGCGTAATTTATGCGCATCTGAATCAGCATCAGGATAAGGCGCCCGCGTTTTTGTCTGACAACGCCAGCAAGCCGCTGGACAAAAATCCGCTGAAAGATTTACGCGTGCGCAAGGCGCTATCGATGGCCATCAATCGCGATGCCATCGTCAGCTGCGGCATGGAAGGCCGTGCTGTTTCGGCTTCGCAATTACTCGCCGATAATTTTTTTGGTACCAGCAAAAAATTGAAACCCACTAAATTTGACCCGGAAGGTGCTAAAAAATTACTGGCCGAAGCGGGCTATCCAAACGGCTTTGCCATGACGATTCATGGCCCCAATAATCGCTTTATCAACGATGCCGCGATTGCGCAGACCATCGCGCAGTTCTATTCGCGCATCGGTATTGACGTGAAGGTCGACACCATGCCCTCCAGCGTTTATTTCACCCGCGCCAGCAAGCAGGAGTTCAGCTATATGGTGCTAGGCTGGGGTACCGAGTCGGGCGAACAAGGCTCAGCCCTGCGCTCGCTGTTGGCGACCTATGACACGGCCAAAGGGATGGGCGTAACCAATCGCGGCCGCTATACAAACCCGGCGTTCGACAAGGCCCTGGGCGAGGCGCTGGTAACCATGGACGACACCAAACGCGAGGGCATGATTCAGCGCGCCGCAGAAATGGCGATGGAAGATGTGGGCTTGATTCCGTTGCACTATGAAGTAAGCACCTGGGCCACTACCAGGGCGCTGAAATACACCCCGCGCACCGACCAATACACCCTGGCCATGAATTTAAAGCCGGCTAAATAAACCATGTGGGTAGTAGAAACGATGGAGGCAATGAAAGCAATAGTAGGGGCCATCACCGCGCTATCTGTTAAGTCCATCGTTTCTGCTGCCGACTGAAAAGCCGCATCATGCTCTCTTACGCGATCAGGCGATTATTTCAATCCGGCTTGGTGTTGCTGGCGATGTCGTTTCTCGTCTTTGTGGGCGTGTATGCGATTGGCAATCCCGTGGAGTTGTTGATTAACCCGCAGGCGGACGATGCAGAACGATTGCGTGCGACCATCGCGATGGGGCTGGACAAACCTTTTTACGCCCAATATCTGGCATTTTTAGGCACCGCTTCTACCGGCGATTTTGGGCGTTCATTTGTCTTTAACGTGCCCGCACTTTCATTGATTTTGCAAAAACTGCCTGCCACCATTGAGCTTGCACTGGCGGCCATGATCATTGCGGTGGTGGTGGGTATACCACTCGGCCTGATCGCCGGATTGAAGCCCGATTCATTTATAGGCCGCGCGATTATGGCGCTGTCTATTGTCGGATTTTCCTTGCCCACATTTTGGGTGGGGTTGGTGCTGATCATGTTTTTTTCGGTGCATCTGGGTTGGCTGCCGTCGAACGGTCGCGGTGATACGGTGGAGGTATTCAGTATTCCGTTAAGCTTTTTAACTTGGCACGGCTTGACCCATTTATTCATGCCGGCATTCAATCTCGCGTTGTTCAAACTTTCGCTGCTGATTCGCCTCACGCGCTCAGGCACCCGCGAGGCGCTGCTGCAGGATTATGTAAAATTTGCGCGCGCCAAAGGCTTGTCGAACACCCGCGTGATCGGGGTGCATGTATTAAAAAACATCATGATTCCGATTGTCACGGTGATCGGTTTGGAGTTTGGTTCGGTGGTCGCCTTCGCGATTGTGACCGAGACTATTTTTGCGTGGCCGGCCACTGGCAAGCTGCTGATTGATTCGATCAACCAGCTGGACCGACCCGTCATTGTGGCGTATTTGCTGGTGATCGTGACCTTGTTTATTTTCATCAATTTTTTAGTTGATGTGGTGTATTCGGTGCTGGATCCACGGGTTCGTTTAGGTGCGCAAGCGGGCGGGAGCCATTGAGATGAACTCGCTAACTCTGGCAAAACCAGCCCTCGTTGAAAGCCCACTGAAACGATTTTGGGATGATTTTTCTGAATCAAAATTAGTTCTGATTGGCTTGGCGCTGCTGGTGGTGATTACGCTCGTGGCGATTTTTGCGCCGCTTATTTCACCGCAGAATCCTTATGATTTGGTGCAGCTCGACATCATGGACTCGAAACTGGCGCCAGGCGAAAAGGCGGCGGCAGGCAGCACCCATTTACTCGGCACAGACGATCAGGGCCGCGATATGTTGTCGGCGATTTTTTATGGGCTGCGCATCTCGCTCGGCGTCGGCTTGACGAGCACCGTGTTCGCGCTGGGGATAGGATTGTTTTTCGGCATGATGGCAGCGTACTTTGGCGGCTGGGTCGACAGCCTGATCATGCGCGTGGTCGATATCCAGCTTTCATTCCCGGCGATTTTGATTGCGCTGATTTTACTGGCGGTGCTGGGGCAGGGCGTCGATAAAATTATCGTGGCACTCATCACCGTGCAATGGGCCTACTATGCGCGCACGGTACGGGCGTCGGCATTAGTGGAAAAGCAGAAGGAATATATTGAAGCGGTAAAAGTGCTGGCGCTTTCCAAAACCCGCATTCTGTTTTGTCATATGCTGCCGAATTGTTTGCTCCGCTGATCGTGGTCGCCACGGTGCAAGTCGCGCATGCGATTGCGCTGGAGTCGACCCTGTCTTTTCTGGGGCTGGGCTTACCCATTACCGAACCTTCGCTGGGGCTGTTGATATCAAACGGATTCACCTATTTGATGAGTGGCAAATACTGGATTTCGTTTTATCCTGGCCTCGCGTTATTGTTGATGATCATGTCGATTAATCTGGTTGCCGATCAGCTCCGTGATGTGTTGAATCCGAGGTTGAAGCGATGAGGTTTATTGACACAAATGCAAACCCAAACACTAGTATTGGCGGGGCTCTTGAGGCAAAAATGGCGGAAACGGAAAGCCCAGAGCGGAGTTTTAAATCATGAATGCGGTATTGCAGGTTGAGAATCTGCGCACCCATTTCTTCACCAAAGCCGGGGTTATAAAGGCCGTGGATGATGTTTCGTTCTCAGTTGCGCGCGGGGAAATTTTGGGCTTGGTGGGTGAATCCGGCTCAGGCAAATCGATGACCGGCTACTCGATCATGGGCTTGATTGATGCGCCCGGCAGAATCATTGACGGTCGCATATTGCTCAAAGGCGAGAACATCATCGGTCTCAAACCCAAGCAATGGCGCGGCTTGCGCGGCAATCGGGTGGCGATGATTTTTCAGGATCCGATGATGACCCTAAATCCAGTGTTGCGCATCAATACGCAAATGATTGAAGCCATCAAGGCACATGAAAAAATCAGCGCGGCGAATGCCCGTGAACGTTGCCGCGCCGCCTTAATAAGCGTCGGTATAGCCTCGCCTGATGAACGTCTGAATAGCTATCCGCACCAATTTTCCGGCGGCATGCGGCAACGCGTGGCCATTGCCATCGCACTGCTGAACCGGCCCGATGTGATCATCGCCGATCAGCCGACCACGGCGCTGGATGTCACTATCCAGGGCCAAATATTGTTTGAGATGCAACAGCTATGCAAACAATCCGGCACCGCTCTGATCTGGATTACACATGATCTCTCCGTCGTCGCGGGTCTGGCGGACAACATCGTGGTAATGTATGCAAGCAAGGTGGTTGAGTACGGCAGCGTGGCGAAGGTGCTGGATGCGCCGCTCCATCCTTATACCCAAGGTCTGCTGGAATCCGTGCCGAGTCGCAACCGCAAAGGCCAGCCGCTCAAGCAAATTCCGGGGATGACGCCCTCGCTGCTGGAAATCGGCTACGGCTGCGCATTTCGGGATCGCTGCTCCTATCGCAGGGTTGATTGTGAAGAGATGCCGTCGCTTCATCTGCATGCTGCACATCAACAGGTGCGCTGTTTTCATCCGATAACAGGTTCAGTCGCATGAGCAATATGCTCGAACTCAAAAATATCTCCAAATGGTTTACCCGCAAACCGGATCTTGCGGCCACCTTGGCGCACGCGTTTGGCGCTGGCGGACAGGTAGAAACAGTGCATGCAGTGGATAAGGTGAACCTCAGTATTCAGCGCGGCGAGGTGGTCGGCCTGGTAGGCGAATCGGGCTGCGGGAAATCTACCTTGGGGCGCGTCAACGTTGGCATCCACCCGCCCACCGAGGGCGAGCGCTGGTGGCTGGGACGCGATGTGGCGACCATGTCGGCGGCTGAAAAACGCCGCATGCAATTACAGATTCAAATGATTTTTCAGGATCCCTACGCATCCCTGAATCCGCGCTATCGCGTTGCCGACATTATTGGTGAGGCCCCGGTGGTACATGGTCTGGTGAGCCGTCAGGAAAAAACTGATTACGGCGCCAGCATGATGCAAAAGGTTGGGCTGGACCCGGCACTGTCGAAGCGTTTTCCGCATCAATTTTCTGGCGGCCAGCGCGCCCGCATCGGCATTGCACGCGCGTTGGCGGTGCAGCCCGAATTTTTGGTGTGCGATGAAGCGGTCACGGCACTTGATGTGTCTATTCAAGCGCAGGTGCTGAATTTATTTATGGAGCTGCGCCAAGCGTTTAATCTCACTTATTTATTTATCAGCCACGATCTGGGGGTGGTGAAACATTTGAGTGATCACGTGGTCATTATGTATCTGGGTCGCATCGTGGAGGCGGGTGCTACCGATGCGCTATTTGCCGACGCCAATCACCCGTATACGCAGGCGTTGCTGGCGGAGGTGCCCCGCCTGGATGTCCGCAAAAGAGATTTCGTGGCAATTAAGGGCGAAATACCATCACCTTTACAGCCGCCAAGCGGCTGTCATTTTCATCCCCGCTGCCCGCGGGCCATGGCGCGCTTCGGGGTTGAACAACCATTGTTGCGAGCCATCGCGCCACTGCGATTTTCGGCTTGTCATTTAAATGATCTTTAAACAGCGGTACCCATTTATTATTTTCGTTTCTGCTATTTCCAAAGTCTGTTTCTTTTTATAAAGCGATTTAATATGTCTCAGCGCAGCTTCACCCCGGTCATGATTAGTCCCTCGACTACCCCTCACGATGGCGATATTCCGGTGGTATTCGATTCCCCCCACAGCGGCACTTTTTATCCTGAAGACTTTGGCTTTGTGGTGCGGCACGCCACCTTGCGCATGGCCGAGGACACCCATGTCGAAAAACTGTATGCAGCGGCGCCTGAAAACGGCGCTACCTTGATCGCGGCCGCTTTCCCTCGCAGCTATATTGACTGCAATCGTTCATTGCTCGATATTGATCAGGCGCTGATTTCAGCAGCTTGGCCTGGGCCGATCAACGTCTCCAAGAAAACGGAAAAGGGCATTGGTCTGGTGTGGCGAAAACTGGATACCGGTGAAGATATTTATAACCGCAAGCTCAGTGTAGCGGAGATCCAAAACCGTATCGCGACCTGCTATTCGCCGTATCACAAAACAGTGCGCGATACGATTAACCAGGTGCACAAACATTACGGTGCGGTATGGCATATCAATTGTCATTCGATGCCCGCGGTGTCCGGCTTGGTGGCGGAGGAAGGCCCTGGCAAAGCGCGTGCCGAGTTTGTACTCGGTGATCGCGACGCCACCACTTGTGCGCCTGAATTTACCGCCTTCGTCGCACTGACTTTGCGCGGCTTTGGCTATGAGGTAAAAATAAACGACCCCTATAAAGGCGTTGAGCTGGTGCGCGCTTATTCGGACCCTGCCGAGCATAAACATTCGCTGCAAATCGAGGTAAATCGCAAGCTTTATATGGATGAAAAAACTCGTGAGCTTAACGAGCATTTCCCCGCGTTGCAAAAAAACATTGGCCGCCTGATTGTAGCGATCGGCAAGTATGCAAAAAGCAATATGCCCGCGCATCATGATCACCATGATCACCATGATTGCGAGCATGACCATGAGCACGGAAGCGGAGACGCGCACCAGCATGACCACAAGCACTAATTCCCGATACGGTTCACCACCGGTTGAACTAATCGCACCGGTGATTTCAGCCTATCAGCAAGGCAACACCGGGGTCGACTATATCACCACCTTTGATTCCGGCAAACCGGGGCCGCATGTGATGATCAACGCGATTACACACGGCAATGAAATTTGCGGCGCGATTACGGTGGATCGGCTATTTGCAATGAAGGTGCGGCCCGTCCGCGGCAAATTATCTTTATCGTTCGCCAATGTCGCAGCATTTTCAGGTTTCGATCCGGCTACACCGCACGCCTCGCGCTTTGTCGATGAGGACTTCAACCGGGTGTGGAATCCTGCCACGCTGGATGGGCCACGGCATTCTATCGAGCTGACGCGCGCCCGCGCGATGCGACCGGTAATCGATCAGGTTGATCAATTATTTGATATCCATTCCATGCACGATCCCCACGGGCCAGTGATGATTTCGGGGCCGCTGGCCAAAGGTATCGCGTTAGCAAAACAAGTGGGGCTGCCCTTGCATATTGTCGCGGATCACGGCCATGCGAACGGCACGCGTATGCGTGACTATGGCGGCTTTGGCGATCCCGCCTCGCTCAAAAATGCATTGTTGGTGGAGTGCGGGCAGCACTGGGAACATGCAGCTGCGCATATGGCCTGGCAAAGCACCTGGCGGTTTTTGCGCGTATGCGACATTGTGGATCGCGACCTTGCGAATGCACAAATTGATCCCGCTTCCCTTGCCACGCCGCGCGTGGTACGGGTGACAGACGCAGTGATTGCCCATCATCAGGATTTTATGTTTGCTGACGGCTTGCGCGGTTTGTCGGTGATTGCAAAACAGGGCACGCTGATTGGCTACGACGGTGGCCGAGCGATCACCGCGCCCTATGACAACTGTGTGTTGATCATGCCAACGATGGTCCATGTCAAACCGGGTTTAACCGTCGTGCGCCTGGGTCGTATTGAGGACTGAGGACTGATAAAAAATAGCCGCACGGCTACGAGCCGTTGTCTTCTGATTTTGAGGCTGGTCTAATGCCCAACTGTTTTAGCTTGCGATAAAGATGGGTGCGCTCCAGCCCAACCTTGTCAGCGACGCGCGACATATTGCCTTCTTCGCGACGGATATGATGTAAAAAATATTGGTATTCAAATCGTTCGCGAGCTTCCCGCAATGGCAGATCAAATGGAATACCGGCCACCGGCGGATGACTATGCAATTGGTCAAGACCAAATTCGCGCGCCACGCGGGCCACATCATCAGCCGTAATTTCCGTTGTAAGCGCAGTAAGTGCCAGCGTTTTCACCGCGTTTTGCAAAACCGGCAGATTACCTGACCAATCCAGATTGCGCAGCGCATTTAACGCGCCCACACTAAAGTGCCGCAATGAAGACTCATTAGCCTCAACCATTTGCAGCAATATCGTGGAAGCCAAATCGGGAATATCTTCCGGATGCTCACGCAGGCTCGGGATGCGCAACGTGATGCCGGAAAGCTGTGCCAATAACTGCGCATCAAACTCACCGCTGTCGACTAACGGCATCATCGATTGCGCACTCGTGGCGACCAGCCGCACATTGAATTTTTCGAGTTTCCCGATGAGCTGGCCCAAGCCTTTTTGTTCATTTTTAGTGAGCGTCTCAATCTGCTCGATAAACAGCACACCATCGCGCGCCTCGGCTAACGGCGCAAACGGATTCAGGGCTAGCCATGTGTGATCAGGCGGCGCAATCCAGGCGGTGTTGCGCTGATGCACCATCCGTGCAATCAGCTCAAAGCCGCAGCCTGCTTCGCCTGTTAGCAGCAGTGGCATTTTAAGTCGGCTGATTTGTTCCAGCCGCTGTTTGAGTTCATCGATAATCTTGGCGCGACCGAGATGATCAAAATTCAAGCCTGGCTTGGGCAGGATGCGGCCGCCTTGCAGGGCCTTACCGACCGTGGCGATGAGTTTCGGCAAGCTGATGGGTTTTTCAAGAAAATCGCAGGCGCCAATGCGCGTCGCTTCAATCGCTGATTCAATCGTGCCGTGGCCGGACATCATGACCACAGGCATCGTGAGCTGGCCCGATGCCGCCCACTCTTTAAGTAACGAAATACCGTCGGTATCGGGCATCCAGATATCCAGCAGCACCAGGTCCGGTCTCGCTTCGCGGCGCATGATACGGGCGGCGGCGGCATTCTCGGCAACGCGCACAAAATAGCCCTCGTCCTTGAGAATCTCGGACAACAATTCGCGAATGCCAATTTCATCATCGACAACTAAAATATTATTTGCAGACATAGCTTTTAACCTGCTTTCATCATACGTTTTACGGCTTGTTTTACGATCTGTTTTACAACTTGCTTCACAACCTGTTTCAAATCTTGCTTCACAACTTAATGGCACCTGAAGTGCTGCTCAATTTGGTACTGGTGCTACTCTCGATGCGACGTCCGCCAGCACTGCTTGCCACCTCTTCACTGAGGGCAACAAACTGCTGTTGCAATTCAATTTCCACGCGCGCACCAGTGGGTTTCACATTGGTGACCCTGATCGTGCCACGATGCTCATCAATAATTTTTTTCACGATCGCCAGCCCTAGGCCAGTGCCTTTGGGCTTGGTCGTCACATAAGGCTCAAAGATACGGGTTTTAACATCATCACGAATCCCGCTACCGTTATCCTCCACACTTAAGTGAATCGATTCACCCACCAACGCCGTCGCAATTGTGATGCGCGGTGCTGTAGCGCTTGCACAAGCATCCAATGCATTTTGCATCAGGTTGTGAATGACTTGTCGCAGCAGCGCCGGGTCAGCATTGATCATGGGTAAATTATCGGCTAATTGAATATCTAGCGCGACCGTCATGGATTCATATAGCACCAGCACGTCGCGAGCCAACTCATTGAGTGACAACATCGCGGGTTTCAAACGCGACGAACGAGAGTAGAGGCTAAAGTCGTCAACCATCCCTTTCAGGGCGCCGACCTGTGCCACGATGGTATTGGTCGAGCGCAACAGAATATCCTGCTCAGCCGCGGGCAGCTTACCCGCCAATTTCATTTGTAAACGCTCTGCGGATAACTGAATCGGGGTGAGCGGATTTTTAATCTCATGGGCCAGTCGGCGCGCCACTTCGCCCCATGCGGCATCGCGCTGCGCTTGAATAAGATCGGTTATGTCATCGAACACAAACACAAACCCCGAATCAATCGTAGCAGGCAACTTGGTCGCTCGCACCAGCAAAGTGCGACGCCCCAACGGGCCTTCATAAGCAATTTGCCGCTCCCAGGGTTTATCGCGAGGGGTCGTGAGCTGCTTGGTAATTTCTTCTATCAAGGGCTGCAGCTGGGGCTGGGTCTCGCCCCATTCAGACAGCTTCAAACCGCGCAAGGCATGATGATTAAACCCCAGCATGCGCTCCGCATTACTGTTGATGGTGTTGACATAGAGTCTTGCGTCCAGCGTCATCACGCCCGAGGTGAGGTGCGCCAAAATCGATTCAAGATAGGTGTTCGCGTTTTCCAGCTCTTGCTGTTTGCGCGCGACAATATCCGACGCCTCTCCCAGTTGACGGGTCATGGTATTAAATGATTGGGTGAGCACGCCAAATTCATCACGACTTTTAACCGGGTTAAGTTTCGTAAAATCACCTTTGGCAATGGCCCGTGTAGATTCAGCCAGTGCCGATAGCGGCGCGGATAATTTTTCAGATAAAAAGAATGAGAGCGTTATCGCTGAAAATAAAGTGAGCAATAGCGCAAGCGTCAGCGTGAGTGCAAATAATCGTTTCAAGCCATCACGCTGCAAACCCAGTTTTAAATAATCGTTTAAACCGTTTTCGACAATTTTTGCATCCGCCACCTGATTGGCCGGGATGGCTAACACGACCTGTAGAACCTGCGGGACAGCGTCTGCATCAGACATGGGCATTCTGATTAAAACCCTTGAATAAATATTGCGATCAGATAAGGTTTCGATCATCTTAATTGATGCTTTTTTGATCGCCTCGCGCAATTCTTCAGTGGTTGGCTTATCGACAAATATCGGCTCCCGGTTGCTTGCCAGGCTTACACTGGCAATAGGACGGCCGTCCACCGCAAACAAGGTCATTTCATCAAAACCATAATGAAGGCGAAGTTGTCGCAACCTATCGGCGTCACTTGGCAACGGTGCTGCGCCAGACTTCGTGACCGCTGCGGCAAGGGTGGCAGGGATAGCGGCGGCGGCCTTGGGTACTGCTACCGCCCCTACTGTTGTAGAGCCTGGCGCAGCGAGCCGCAGCGCCGCCTCACGCCCCATACGCAAGGTGTCTGTAAGAGCTGCGTCCAGCACGCTTTTGCCTAAATTGACCGCACTCTGGAGCGCTTTATCAACGGGCACATCAAACCAGGAATCGATTGAGCGGCTTAAAAATTGCACCGAAATGGCGTACACCAGACCCCCTGGAATAATCGCCATCAACGCAAACACCATCATCAACCGCAACGTCAGCTTGGAACCAAACACACGACCACGAAGTTTCCGCACCAGCAAGTAAATTTGATAAGCAATCAACAGCAATAGACCGACCGTTAGCGCAATGCCCAACGCAAACAGCCACGGATAGTGTTCGGCAAAAAATTCATTGTTGCTGCTGGCGCGAGACAGCAAGGCAATGAGCGCGACTCCCACTGCTATGCACGCAAAAATAATGGCGCGAATCATGGTGCGCTTCTTAAAGAAGTGTTCATGGTTTACTCTCTGCGCCGAGAATCGTCCAGCGATACCAGTCGGACGCGAGACTCCACTCTTTTGAGGCCAGCAC
>JAYWCO010000073.1:0-11588 GCA_043780475.1 Burkholderiales bacterium
GATCAATACCGGGCAAGGTTTTTAATACAAATTTTGCGGTGCCCATCAGGGCCCCGGTATTGCCAGCCGACACGCACGCGTGCGCATCACCTGACTTGACCAGATCAAGCGCGATGCGCATCGAAGAATTTTTTTTGTTGCGAATCGCCGAACGGATGCCCTCATCCATCCCAACGATCTCGCTTGCCTGGATGATTTGCAGTCGTGCACCCGGTGCAGTTGATCCAATCGATTCTGCCGATGTAGTTGAGGTGGTTGAGGTGGTTGATGTGGTTGGGGCATCAAGCCAGTGCAGCGCCTTGAGATGTTTTAATTCGGCGCGCAGCACATCCGGTTGACCGACGAGCAATACCGTGCGGTCAGCAGATCGCTCCAGAAATTGCAACGCGGCAACAAGGGTAACGGATGGGCCGTGATCACCACCCATCGCATCTATCGCTATTTTTATCTGCATTTTTTGGGGTAACGCTTACTTTTGAAGCGGGACCGTGCAGTTTATCTTGTTCTGTAAAGCAGAGTCGATGCCGCCAATAAAAACTTGCCGCGGCGTGTCTGAATTTTGATCAGCAACTAAGCCCTACAGTGTCGACTAAACTGCCGGCTTACAGAAAAAACCTGCTAACCATATTCATCCATCCGCGCAGCGGCGCTGCTTTGATCCAGGCGACTTTGCGGCAGCTAGAAAGATTTATTCGTCGGTTTTAGTTTTGATAACTTTTTTGCCGCGATAGTAGCCTGATGGTGATACATGGTGACGCAAATGCACTTCACCCGTGGTCGGCTCAACCGCTAACGCAGGGTTGGTCAGAAAATCGTGCGAGCGGTGCATGCCGCGCTTGGAAGGTGACTTTTTGTTTTGTTGGACTGCCATGATGTTTCTCCTAAATTTGCTAAATAAAAAATCCGGTCTTGCATTTTCGTTTCTGCTGCTTGTAGCGCCACCGAAACCAGCAACACTATTTTGATTGAGGCACTACGTTGCTTTACCCTTTTTCAGCGCTGCCAAAACGGCAAAGGGCGATAATTTGGGCGCCACTGATACGTCTTGATTTTCACTTGGCTCGCTGGTTGAAAGCGGTTTTTTACTTTTGGCTACCTTAGTTTGCTTCGCCCGTTTTAGTTTGGCTTTGGCCAAGGTTTCAGGTGATTCAACTGCAATGGCCCAAAACGGCAAATCCAGCAAAATTTCTTCTTCAACCAAATCTTCTATGTCCAGCTCCTCACCGAGAGCAACATAATCTTCGTCTTCCGCCTCAGCTTCGAGTGGCGGTAAATCCGCTTCGTTGTTAACCAGCACCAACGTACTTTTAATCGAAAGTTCGTAAGGTTCAGGCTCGAAAGTTTCAGGGTCAGACAATAAAAACCAACCCAAAATTATACACTTAACTCGGCGCGTCCGTCTACCCACCGCATCTGTCGTCACGTGCCCGGACAAGGTGTAACGAATTTCTCCATCATTTTTGCTGTTTTTTGCGCCTCTGTCGGCCGCATCAGACTCTATGGAATTCGCTAAAAATGGTTTTAGACGGGGCAAACTAAACGGCAATAATGTGCCTGCTACTGTCTGCGACTGATTGGTAAACCGATCAAGGGCTATTTTGGTACTCATATTGGCGTTTTTTCGTTTATGTTTTCGGTTTTTCGTAGTTCAGGACGCAATTCAATGCATTAAACCTGGAAACGGTGAACATTGAAGGCCGGGCGTTATAATACGTTTTGTGATCAATTTTGTCAAAAAGCCATTGATTTTGAAGAAAAAAATAATTCTTGCCTCAACCTCCCGCTACCGCGCAGAACTCCTTCAGCGCCTACAAATACCCTTTATCGCGGTGAAGCCGGATGTGGACGAAATGCCGCTGGCGGGCGAATCCCCGGCGGTGACCGCATTACGCTTGGCCATACTGAAAGCCAAGAGCGTAGCCGCTGAACATGACGGCACGCTGGTGGATACGCTGATTATCGGCTCAGATCAAGTCGCCGATCTCGACGGTGCACAGATCGGCAAACCGGGGACGCGTGAGCGCGCGTTCGCGCAGCTAAAAAGTATGCGCGCCAAAACCCTGGTTTTTCAGACGGCATTGGCGGTCATTGATGCAAAATCCGGCCGCATTCAATCCCGCATCGTGCCAACTACCGTGCTGTTTCGCGATTTTAGCGACGCTGAAATTAATTATTATCTGGATCATGAGAACGCGCTCGATTGCGCAGGCAGCGCTAAATCAGAAGGCTTGGGTGCAGCGCTGATGGCACGCGTGAATAGCGATGATCCCACCGCGTTGATTGGCTTACCGCTTTTGGCGCTGACTGAGATGCTCGGCGTCGAAGGCGTGAGGGTGCTGGAATGAACCCTGCCCTCCAACCCGGCACACTCTATCTGGTGCCGACTAATCTCGCGCAGCCGGTTGATGTAAACGTCATCCTGCCGCGTGACGTCATTGCCATCGCGCTTAAACTTGACCACTATATTGCTGAAAATGCCAAAACCGCGCGCGCATTTTTAAAATCGATTGGAACCACCCGTCCCCTTCAGGAAATATCGATTCAGGAGCTTAACAAGCATAGCGACTCATCCACGCAAATTATCGCGATGAAGGATTTACTGGCGCCTTTACTGGCGGGACATGATGCGGGGTTAGTGTCGGAAGCAGGCGCGCCTGCCGTGGCAGACCCGGGCGCGCTGGTGGTCGCGGCGGCGCATGCGTTGAGCATTCAGGTGAGGCCGCTGGTTGGGCCAAGTTCGCTGCTATTGGGCTTAATGGCCTCAGGATTAAATGGACAGAAATTCGCGTTTCACGGCTATTTGCCACAAGATAAATCCGCGCGCGTCAAAATGATTCAGGAGCTCGAGCGTGAGTCTAAGCGTGCCAACATGACGCAACTATTCATCGAAACCCCGTACCGCAATCAAGCCTTGTTTGATGATTTACTGGCGACGCTGTCGCCCGCTACGCGCCTTTCAGTCGCGGCCAATTTAACCGGGCCAACTGAACACATCCGCACCTACACCATGACGCAATGGCGAGCCCAAACTCACGAGCTGGAAAGATCACCCACGCTGTTTTTGTTTTTAGCTTGATCTCTATTTACCCATGCGCATCGGCATGGTTATGTTTACAACCTGCCCTCGCCCCAGCCGCATCGACCGTGGCCGCACTACAAAATTGGCGCAGGCTGTTCAAAGAGTGAGTGTTGCGCCAGTAATGGTTCAAGCTCTTTGGCGCTCAATGGCACACTGAAATAAAAGCCTTGGCCTACCGCGCACCCTTTGGCGCGCAGCAAGGTTAGCTGGCCGGCGGTCTCGATACCTTCGGCGATAACTTCCAGATCAAGACTCTTCGCCATGTTGATAATGGCCACCACGATAGCGGTATCGTTGGGATCAACCGTAATATCACGAATAAAACTCTGGTCAATTTTGAGGGTGCCAATCGGCAGGCGCTTCAGGTATGACAGGCTCGAATAGCCGGTACCAAAATCATCAATCGCCAGATGAATACCCATGCCCGCCAAATCGTTCAGGAGTTGTACGCTGCCCTCGCCCTGGCGCATCACTTGCGACTCAGTAATTTCCAACTCCAGAAGATTCGGGTCAAGCCCGGTTTCTTTGAGAATCAACTCTACCATCTCGATAAAACCTTTATCCGCTAATTGGCGCGCTGACAAATTAACTGCCATCCGCCGCGGCTGGAAGCCCATCTCGATCCACGCCTGGTTCTGGCGACAACTTTCTCTCAATACCCAGCGGCCTAATTCACTGATCAAACCGGTTTCTTCGGCGAGCGGAATAAATTCACCGGGCATCATAGTGCCGTTTTCCTCGGACACCCATCGCACCAGCGCTTCTACGGCGACAATCTCACCGCTGTTCAAATCGATTTGCGGTTGATAAACCAGTGAAAAATCACCACGCTGCACAGCCGCGCGCAAATTCGATTCCATCGCCGCACGGCGCTTCACCGCGATGTTCATTTGCGGGGTAAAAAACTGATAGGTATTTTTACCCAGTGCCTTACCGTGGAACATAGCGGTATCAGCGTTTTTGAGCAGCGTTAACGCATCGATACCATCATCAGGATAGAGCGAAATGCCAATGGAGCCAGAGACGTGCTGCGGCGTGCCACCCAGCTCAAATGGGGTGCGCAAGGCATCAAGAATTTTTTGTGCGACACGGGTGGCGCCGCGCTGACCTTCCAGCTCGCTGAGCAGCACAATAAATTCATCACCCCCTTGCCGGGCGATCGTATCGTGACCACGCACCGCATGCGTAAGACGCTCGGCAATACTGCGCAGCAAATCATCGCCGACGTCATGTCCCAAGGTGTCGTTAATATTTTTAAAATTATCAATATCTATAAACATGACTGCAAATTTTTTCCCCGCGCGCTCCGAACGAACCACCGTTTGTGCAATCCGGTCCTGTATGAGTGACCGGTTTGGCAGGCCCGTAAGCGCATCATGGAACGCCAAATGCTGAATGCGCTCTTCAATGGCGCGGCGATCAGTAATATCGCGGGTGTTGACAATAATGCCTTGCACCGCCGGAATATCAAGGCAATTTTTACCAATCGATTCAAGCACGCGCCACTGACCATCGCGCCGCCGAACCCTGAATTCAACCGGGCGCTCCATCATGCCTTTTTCAATCAATTCCTTAAACCTGCTGCGCATCGCTTCAACATCATCGCGATGAATCGCAGCGAACTGGCTGAGGCCGATCATTTCGGCTGGTTCATAACCCAGCAAATGCCGCACTGACGGACTTTGATAGTGAATGACGCCCTCCACATCCAGCACCGTAACCATATCCATCGCGCTTTCGGTAAGCGCCTGGAAACGGCCTTCGGTCGCGCGCAATGCCTGCTCTACCTGTCTGAAATCTGTAATATCAGTCAGCACCCCAATCACGCCGGCCGGGGTGCCGTCCGGGCTGGTGAAACGACTCATTTGTTTAAGCACATTGTGGGGCTGCCCGCGACCGTCAATCAGGCTCACTTCTGCCGCTTGTGATTTGCCCGACAACAGTATATCGGCATCGGCGCGGTCATAGCGTTCAGCTTCTGCGGCCAAATGCACATCATGCAAAGTTTTGCCGATAATTTCGATGCGGTTCACACCAAAAAACTCCTCATACGCACGATTAACCCCAAGGTACGGGCCATCTGCGCTGCGATAAAAAATTGGGTTCGGCAGAACCTCCAACAGCTCCTGCATAAAATGTAGCTGCTGATCAAGCGCGCGAGTCGTATTTTTCAGGCTGGTAATGTCGGCACACGTCACCAAAACCCCGACAATTTCATCACGCGCACCGCACAATGGTGCCGCCGAAAAGCTGACTTCAATACGACTGCCGTCCGCGCGTAGCCGGGAAAGCTCAAAATTATTAACTGTCTTGCCCTGATAAACGCTTTCCCGCAAGCTGATCGTTTCTGCACTATCGTCCGCCGACACCAGTGGCGAAGGATGACCAAGCACCTCGCTCTTGCGGAAGCCAAACATTTTTTCAGCCGCTGGATTCCACAACGTCACAATGCCGTTGGGTGTCATCGAATAAATCGCCAGCGGTGATGTTTCGACAATCGCGCGCAGTGATTCATTGAGCGCTTTCAAGGTCTCCTGCGAGGCATGGTATTGGGACACATCCTCGATCGAGCCCAGCGCATATGTTGGCCGACCTAGCGCGTCGCGCACCACTACCCCCGAGCGCTGCGCCCACAGCACTGAGCCATCCTTGCGGATATAGCGCTTTTCGCGATTGGGGATGGAATTATCCTGATTGAGCACCTGCTCCATCAGCGCAGTATCAGAGGCCTGCTCATCAGGGTGGGTAATATCGACAAATGAGCGCCCTATCAGTTCCTCGCGGCTATACCCCAGCATATCGCAAAAACGCCGATTAACAACCACAAATCGGCCTTGCCGATCAACCTGGGTGAGGCCAATACCGACCAGATCAAACGCTTCCCGGAATCTACGTTCGCTCTCGGCTAACTCGCTCTCGCGCTGGCGGATGCTGGACGCCAGGTTTTCCATGGCGCGGCTGAGCAATTCAAGCTCGGCATACTCATGATGCGCGGTGGATGTCCAGGGATAATCCCGAAAGTCATTTTTCTGTAGCCCCGCGGCCAATTTTCGAATCGGCTCGGCAATTTGCCGAGCAATCAGAATACCGAGCAGAGCAGATACGATCACGCTGCCAAAACCCCATAGCAATAAATGATTACGCAACTCTAAAGCGGCACTGGCTGATAATGCCGATTCGCCGGACAACCGCAGCGCCACAATGCCCAGCAATAACGCAACCGCTAACGTAATAACAGTGATCCCGCCGCTGATGCGCAGGGTGATGGAGGGCGAGGCAGTAGCTATCGGATGCGTTAAGTCGTCTAGTGGTGGTGGTGAAGGTGAAGGTGAAGGTGAAGGGTGCTGGTTCGGCGCGCCACCGTCAGCTGCGACGATGCCGTGACGCCACAGGCGCTTAAGTCGTTTGAGACGATTGATAATTGAGCTTTCGTGCGCCATGAAAAAAGTTTAATGAATAGCTGCCCGTTGCTGCGCTTGTGTGGCAATCAAACCGTTAAAAAATGAGTCCGCAGCAGTTGCACCTAGGCGCCGTGCAAACTGCTCGGAAAAAGATTCTTCAGTGGTGAAATCAACAATTTGTTCAGCTTTAATCACATCACGCGCAACTGAATCGAGACTGCCAAAGCCGTCAGCCAAACCGAGCTGCACGCTCTTTTCGCCAGACCACACCAGACCAGAAAAAGTATCGGGCGTTTCCTTGAGCCGCGCCCCACGTCCGGCTTTGACCACGCTGATAAATTGCTGATGGATCTCGCCGACCATTTGCTGCGCGTATTTTTGCTGTTCGGGATTCAGTGGAGAATAAGGGTCGAGAAAACCTTTGTTGGCACCGGCAGTGACCAAACGTCGCTCGACGCCCAATTTTTCCATCGTGCCAGTGAAACCAAAGCCATCCATCAATACGCCGATGGAGCCCACCAGCGAGGCTTTATCCACAAAAATTTTATCGCCTGCCACGGCGACGTAATAGCCGCCCGATGCGCAAATATCCTGCACCACCACATACAACGGAATATCTTTGTACTTGGTGCGGAGCCGCTTGATTTCATCATTGATATAGCCCGCTTGCACCGGACTGCCGCCGGGGCTGTTGATGCGCAATACCACGCCCGCCGTGTTTTTATCTTTGAACGCCGCTTGCAAGGCGCTGATAATTTTATCGCCGGATGCTTTCGAATCAGCGGCAATCACTCCTTTTAATTCAACCAGCGCGGTGTGCTTATCAAGCGAAGTGCCCTCGCCGCGCTTGCCGCCAAACCAGCCCATTAATGCCATAAAAATTAAAAAGAAAAACGCCAGCCACAACAGGCTGACCGCAGTGCGGTATTTGCGTGTGCGCTTCTGTTCATCTAGCGAATCAGTTGCCAGCTTTTCCAGCACATTGCGCTCCCACGCGCTGGGCTGAGGGTTTGCCTGGTGATTGGCCTGAGGGCTTGCCGAAGTAGCGGGCTGCGATGTACTTGATTCAGTATCCAAAATGATTACCTAAAATTTATTTTTGATGGGATTTTTTAATACACAAATACACAAACAAACATGCGCTAATTCGTGTGTTCATTCTTTAAGCTAACAGTCTGCACTTTTCACGACCTCGTCTCGCACCATAATCTGACCATTTTCTACCGCCACTGTGATCGGCAAGAGATGGGCACCACGACACGGGCCGCTGATACAAACACCCGTTTTGGGTTGAAATATTGCGCCATGCGTTGCGCAAATCAAGTATAAACCCGTTTCATCAAACACCTCACCCGGCTGCCAATCCAATTCAGTACCTCGATGCGGGCACGCGTTTTGATAAGCATAAATTTGCCCGTCGAACGCGATCACAATGCCTTGCACTGTTTGTCCATGCGCATTTCGCTTATCACACGGCAATTGAAAACGCATGCCGATGCCACCGTTCTCAAGCGCATCGCGGGGGCCAATCGTGCGGTTTAAGCTCGCCGATAAATCAGGCATGTTGATGCAACCAGCTCGATAATTCCGCCACATCATGCACCACAGATTCCGGTTGATAGCAGGTGAGCGATCTGGCAGGATGCGCGCCATAGCCCACGCCGAGCGCCGCTACTCCCGCGTTGCGGGCCAGCTCCAGATCATGCGAGGTATCACCAATCATTAAAACCCGATGGGGTGCCACGCCCGTAAACTCCATAAGTTTGAACAACATATCAGGATGGGGTTTAGGCATGCCCTCATCACCACAGCGGGTGTAATGAAAATGTGGTTTCAGCCCGGTATAGCCAAACGCACGCTCAAGCCCGGCGCGAGGTTTGCCAGTCGCGACCGCCAATAAGCGCTGCGGATGCGCCAGCTGGGTCAGCAGCGTGGCGATGCCCGCGTACAGCGGCGCTTCATCATCGCGCGGCACATAATGTTTGCGAAACGCTTCTACGAACCGGCTCAGCTGTGCATCCGCTAAACCAGGGAAAAGCGTTTTGAGCGATTGGGCAAGCCCCAAACCAATGATGTGTTTGGCTTCGCTCGTGGTCGGCATCGACAAACCCACATCGGTTGCGGCCAACTGAATGCATTCGGCAATCAAACCGGTGGAATCAATGATGGTGCCATCCCAATCAAACACGATCAGGTCAAATCGGCGCGGCGCAAATGATGAGCTCATGTTATTTAGTGCCCCGCAAAAAAATGAGATAGCGCGCCAGATCAGCCGGGATCGGCGAAGTAATGGCCAGCGTTGCACCCGTCAGCGGATGCGCGAATTCAATGAATCGCGCATGCAAAAACATCCTTTTCAGGCCGCCATTCTTCATCGCCTGCGCAATTTTATTTAATGCAAAATCACCATATTTATCGTCGCCAATAATCGGGAAACCGAGATGTGAAAGATGCACCCGGATCTGATGCGTGCGACCGGTGCGAATATCACAATCGAGCAAGGTAGCAATTTTGAAACGCTCCACGCGGCTCACAATGGTATGCGCGTCCTGGCCATCCCGCTCATCCACAAACACCCGCTTTTCACCCGATGCGGTTTCAGTTTTGGCCAGCTTTGAGCGCACATGGCGCTTGTCATCCGCCCAATCACCTTTAACCAACGCATAGTAATGTTTTTGCATGCGCACTTGATCACCATCGCCACGCAACATGGCATGCATGGCGGTCAAGGCGCTGCGCTTTTTTGCGACCAATAAAATACCAGAGGTTTCCCGATCCAGCCGGTGCACCAATTCAAGATATTTCGCCTCGGGCCGCTGCGCGCGCAATGCTTCAATCACGCCAAAACTCACCCCGCTACCGCCGTGTACTGCCAGGCCGGCCGGCTTATCAATGGCAATCAAGGCGTCATCCTCAAAAAGAATACCTAAGGATTGGCGAGCTTTTTCAGCCATTTTTGCCTCAAACGCCGCCCCGGCGCTAGGGTTTGTAATTTCATTCGGGGTTGCAAGGCGCACCGGTGGTATTCGTATTAAATCCCCCGTTTCGAGCTTATAGGCGGCATCAACGCGGCCCTTATTGACCCTGACTTCGCCGGATCGAATCACACGATAGACATGGCTTTTCGGCACGCCTTTGAGTTTGGCCGCCAAAAAATTATCAATGCGCTGACCGGCGTTGGCTTCATCGATGGTCATAAAAGCGGCGGCTTCGGCCGATGGCCCGACGGCTCGTGCGGAACGCGGAAATGCATCTGCTTTGCTTATTTTTCCGGTAAGTGCCATGTTAGGTTATACTTTTATCTCGTTGATTTTGAACGGAGTACAGCAGCCGCTAGGTGTAAGGTCAGTCCTGCCAAGCATGCCAGATTCCAATCAGATCACTGGTTCTGTTCAGTGCTTTCATTCCCGCGCGATTTCTAAACCCATCGCCAGCGCCTGAAAAACCTGAAAAGGGCTCGGAAAACGAGCGGTCGTTTTTGCTCACCGCGGTATTTGCCAACGTATTTGCCTATGCACTTGCCTACGCGTTTGCCAACTAAGTAGCGATATTAAACGATTTACGCGCGCCCTTCGGGGTCGGAAGCTCAAGGTTTCTGGCACGGAGTTGCAAAATCTGGCGAAGGCGTGAAGAAAGAACGATATGGGCCGCATGGTTTGTTGTGATTGCGTGATCAGTTAAGCCGCTTAAGTTAAATGGTTAAGCTAGGCGCAAAGCACAAACCCTGATGTCTTGGAACTGAACAGTTTTTAATTTTTAACCTAACTTCATGAATCCAGCTTTGGTTGGATTTTCGTGCAAGAGCAAGTTTGTGAAATCCTTTTATTTCCGGACATTCCAGATTTTTAGCGGCTTGGTTGCAGATGCCGTGAAGGCCTAGACGGATGCCAGCTGTAACGGTGTCGCGCCCAGCCTGCTGCTCGCTTAGTCTCACCCGCACGAAGCGCACTCCATAGGGTGCGCGATGTTTGATAAACTTTAAATATTATTTCAGCGTCTTTTTTCACCCTCTTCGCCCGCTTTCAGCACCGACAGATTTTGTATTTGGCGCATTGAAAGCTCATTGAAAAATGAGCGCAGGAAAGAAGAATTCATGAAAAGAATGTTATTTAATGCCACCCAAGCTGAGGAGCTTCGGGTCGCCATCGTTGACGGTCAGAAACTGATTGATCTCGATATTGAACACGCCGGACAGGAACAACGCAAAAGCAATATCTATAAAGCGAAAGTCACCCGCGTTGAGCCCTCCCTCGAAGCCATATTTGTTGATTACGGCGCTGAGCGCCACGGCTTTTTACCTTTCAAAGAATTAACCCGCCAATATATTCAGGGCGAAGACGGCGAAGGTACCCGCGCCAAGATTGCACAAAACCTGAAGGTCGGCACCGAGTTGCTGGTGCAGGTTGAAAAAGACGAGCGTGGCAACAAAGGCGCGGCACTTACCACCTATATTTCACTCGCCGGGCGCTACCTGGTACTGATGCCGAATAACCCGCGCGGCGGCGGTGTTTCGCGCCGTGTTGAGGGTGAAGACCGTGCCGAGTTGCGCGAAACCATGGATTCGCTGGATCTGCCCGAAGGCATGAGCGTGATCGCACGCACCGCCGGTATCGGCCGTAATGCGGAAGAATTGCAATGGGATTTGAACTACCTCAAACAGCTTTGGGAAGCGATCGAAGGCGCCGGCAAAGAGGTCAAGGCGCCTGAATTAATTTACCTCGAATCGAGCCTCGTCGTGCGCGCCATCCGCGATTTGTTCCACCCGGAAATTGGCGAGATTTTGATCGATACGCCGGAAATTTTTGAGCAGGCGCAATCGTTCATGTCCACCGTCATGCCAGCCAATGTTGGCAAGGTCAAGCTTTACACAGACGATGTGCCCCTGTTTTCTCGCTTCCAGATCGAGCATCAGATTGAAACCGCATATCGCCGTGATGTGCAGTTACCATCTGGTGGCGCGATCGTGATTGACCATACCGAAGCGCTGGTGTCGGTTGACGTGAACTCGGCGCGGGCGACACGTGGCCACGATATTGAGGACACCGCTTTCCGCACCAATTGCGAAGCAGCCGATGAAATCGCTCGCCAGTTACGCCTGCGCGACCTAG
>JAYWCO010000074.1:0-1763 GCA_043780475.1 Burkholderiales bacterium
CGATTTGCGTGATAGCGATAGGGTTATCAGATATGCACGCGAATTATTTAACGACGAGCAGCCGCGTCGTGCGATCGAGTTAATACGCATTGCGATCGAGGAAGATCAGTCGCAGAGCGCGCTGCTGCTGGCGCTCGTTCAGCATTTTGCTGCGCGGCCATGCGAGTAAGTGGCGGCGAATTGCCGGCCAACGAACGATCGCACCACGTGGCATTTTTCATCAGGTTTTTAAAAGCGCGTTGGAATAAAAAATATCAGAGCACATTCTTGAAGTCAGAATGGAGGGACAGCGAAGCGAAACGACCTTGGAATCGCTCTACGCGAGAACACTCTTGCTGGAGCGTTTTGCCAGCGACAATCTTTCCCACCGGGCCTCGAAATACTGGATAGCTGGCTCATTACCTAGATGAGCGCATTGTGGTTGTCAACCAACCCCTCCGCCAGCGACGCTACGTTATTGTTGTCGATTAATATCAACAGCGAGATGCATGGCCTGACGCGCTACGAGGTCGGTGACAATGCTGATTTCTACATGGCGCTGGCACCCCAGCAATACCAACTGGAACGCGCCATCCAGAGCTTCCACTGCGGCGTACTTTTCCAAAGCTGGGGTATTGGTATGGCGTTCCGAGTTGACGAGCACGTGGGTGTGATCGATTTTCTTGAGCGCGAATTGATGATGCTGGAGCAAAAAATTATCGTCAAAAGTAAGCGCTTTTCGCCGCAAAGTGAGGTAGCGGCAGACGTTTATTTAGACTTGACGTTATCACGTCGGTTGGGCAGAGCCGCCAGCCCGCCAAATTTGAGTTAAATAAAATCGGCGCGCAGAGTGCGCCTTCTGTTTCCCGTGCCCATAATCCAGCGCTAATGGGCAGGGCTGGTTGTGAAACTCAGGATAGCGCTGATATCGCAAATTCCGCGCTGGATGCGGAGCTTGGGGCCCTTCATCTGAGCGTGCTGGATGTTAGTGAAACTGGTGTCGGTTTTGTAGTGCCTGCGGTCGCCGCGGCAGATGTCAGCGTCAATGATCTCGTTGCGGTGCGTCTCGGTGCCTGCTGCTAGCGCGCCTCCATCTTTAGCATCCATCGGCTAAAAATGCAGGTATTGCTCCGCAAAATATGGCGATAAATGCAATTTCATTATCGGGTCACTCTGCTTACAGAAGTGCCGACTCACTGGTGCTCAGCGACGCCATCCCTAAATCGTCACCGCGATTGACGATGCGTTTCGGTGGCGAAACGAGTGGCGATATTTTTCAAATCCGGCTTCGGCGAGTACGTTGCCAAGGGCGAGGTTGGAGGATGGTAGCGTTTGACGTCATTTAAAAGACGGCAGTTTGCTAGCCGCTTTTCTCGATCAGCATGGCATCCCCGTAGCTGAAAAACCGGTAGCGATCCTCTACCGCGTGGCGGTATGCATTGGCTATATTGTCAAGCCCCGCGAAGGCCGCCACCAGCATCATCAGCGTTGATTTTGGCAAATGAAAATTAGTGATGAGCCGATCAACCGTTTTGAATGCGTAGCCGGGCTTGATAAAGATTTGCGTCTCCGCCTGCTGCGCATACAAAACGCCACTGCTCGATGCGGCTTCTAACGTGCGCATACTGGTGGTGCCCACCGCAATGACGCGCCCGCCACAAGCCTTCGCAATGTTAATAGCGTCCACTGTTTCCTGTGGCACATAGTAGCGTTCACGGTGCATGATGTGTTTTGAGATATCGTCATCACGAACTGGCTGAAAAGTGCCCGCCCCAACATGCAAG
>JAYWCO010000075.1:0-1522 GCA_043780475.1 Burkholderiales bacterium
GCCGATCCAATAGGCTGGGGCATGCTCTGGGCGATGCCAGGTTTTGCGATGGTATTACTGGCGGCGTATTTGCACGCCAGCATCATGGCCTATGCTTCAGTTCGCTTCCGCGATTTACCGCATGGTATGACCTCATTGCTGCAGGTTTTATTTTTCGTCACGCCGGTCATGTTCCCGGTCAAAATTCTCAAAGAGCGTGGCCTCGATTTTATTTATCAATTGAATCCGCTGTATTACCTGATCGAAGTGGTGCGCGAGCCGATGATTAATTTGAGCCCGGCGGCGCATGAGGTTTACGCGGTTAGCGCCGGTTATCTGGCGCTTCTGTTTATTGTCACGATTGCGGTGGCGAAGCGCTTTGATAAGCGCGTCGTGTATATGTTATGAACCCAGCGTTATGACCCCAGCGCTATGAGCCCGACGCTTTCCATAACCGTCACCAATGCCGTCGTCCGCTTTCAGGTCGGCAATGCCGACGGCCAAACCCTCAAAGGTTTTTTGGCCTCACTGAAGCAGGGACGCCGTGCCGCGCCGTTTGTGGAGGCGCTGAAAGGCGTGAGCGTGAAGATCGTGGCGGGCGAGCGAGTCGGCCTTATCGGCCATAACGGCGCGGGCAAATCAACGCTGTTGAAAGTGATGGCGGGCATCTATCCGCCGGTGCTGGGCTCAGCGGTTACGCACGGCCATGTGTGTCCACTATTCGAGTTTGCGACCGGGTTTGAATATCACCGCTCCGGCTGGGAAAATATTCGCATACGCGGCATGTTGCTCGGCATGACGCCCGATGAAATCGAAGCCAAGCTGCCGGAAATTGCCGCCTTTTCAGAACTGGGCGATTTCCTCGATTATCCGGTTCGCACCTACTCCACCGGCATGTTTGTGCGCCTGGCATTCGCGGTTTCGACGGCGGTAAACCCCGAAATTTTATTGCTTGATGAAGTGATGGGCGCAGGTGATTTAGCGTTTACCGAAAAGGCCAGCAAACGCATGCGTGAATTCATGGATCAAGGAAAAATTTTGGTCTTTTCCTCGCACAGCATGGAGCTGTTGACCGAATATTGCTCGCGCACGATCTGGATGGATCACGGCGTGATTCGTGAGGACGGTCCCACGCCTGAAGTGGTCCAGCACTACAAACAGTCGGTGCTCGGCGCCGCCCCCATCCACAGCCCTCCCCCCGCCTGAGCAACCGTCATTCATTGTTTATGTCCCCAGCCATCACCACCCTCGCGCTGATAGTTGGCGATATTGCCGAGACTGAAACGGAGGCTATACGCCTGCTCCGCGAGTTACGTTACTTCGTCGAGCGTGAAACAGATGGCCATATTGATACTGATAGCGATAGTGACCGCATCATCGTCGTGATAGACGGGCCAGCGTGGCGCAATGTGTTGCCCACAGCGCTACTGACGGCGCCATGGTTGACTGTTGTCACCCTTGACGCCGCGAGCCATTTGCCTGCCGTCCTCATCAATCATGTCATTGCGCACATCAGCACTGAGTGGGTTTCATTTTGCTGGCC
>JAYWCO010000076.1:0-5052 GCA_043780475.1 Burkholderiales bacterium
GGCGGCGCATCTGGAAGGCAAGGGCGTTGCGGTGCTGGATATGACCGGCCTCGCACAAAAGGGTGGCAGTGTTTACACCCACGTACGCATCGCTAAAACATCAGAAGAAATTCACGCGGTGCGCATTGCTGCGGGTGAAGCCAATGCCTTACTGGGCTGTGACATGATCGTCTCCACCAGTGATGAGGCCCTGGCTAAAATGCAAAAAGGCAAAACCCGCGGTGTGGTCAACAGTGATGTCGCCACCACCAGCGAATTTGTTAAAAACCCTGATTTGCATATTCCGGTTGCTGAAATGCAGGAAGTGTTGCGCGACGCGATGACCGAGGTTGATTTTGTCGATGCCAGTGCGCTCACTACCTCACTGCTCGGCGATGCGATCTATACCAACCCGTTTGTGATGGGCTATGCCTGGCAAAAAGGCCAGATTCCGCTTTCACTCGCTGCCATCATGCGCGCCATTGAGCTGAATGGTCAGGCAGTTGAAAAGAACAAGCAGGCTTTCGATTGGGGCCGTCGCGCTGCCGTGGATTTGCGCGCCGTGCAAAAAATCGCTACTCCACCCGAAGCCAAGCCGGAAAGCCAGCGCCTGTCCGCCACCGTTGAGGAAATGATCGAACGGCGCGTGAGCTATCTAACCGCTTACCAAAATGCGGCTTATGCCGAGCGCTATCGCGCCATCGTGGCCAAGGTGCAGAAAATGGAAGCGGAGAAATTTTCCGGGAAAAAAGCGCTCAGCGCGGCGGTGGCCCGCTATGCATTTAAAGTCATGGCGTACAAAGATGAATATGAAGTAGCCCGCCTGTACACCCAGACTGATTTCGTCAAACGCATTGCCGATCAATTTGAAGGCGACTACAAACTCACCTTCCATCTGGCACCACCTTTAATGTCGGAAGTCGATCCTGTCAGTGGTGAGCCGCGCAAGAAAACCTTTGGCCCGTGGATGCTGACGGCCTTTGGCGTACTTGCCAAATTCAAAGGTCTGCGTGGCACCGCTTTTGACATTTTTGGCCGCACCGCCGAGCGCAAAATGGAGCGGCAGCTTATTGTCGACTATGTGGCGACCATCGATGAGGTGCTCTCGAAAGTATCCGCTGATAATTACGATACCGCCGTCGATCTCGTCAGCGTACCCGAGCATATTCGCGGTTACGGCCATGTAAAAGATGCGCATTTTAAAGACGCTAAAAAACTTGAGGCAGAGTTGTTCGCGAAATTCAGAAACCCGGTTGTGGGTGCGAAAGAAATTCGGATCAAGGTCGCAGCATAGCCGGTGGACAGGTGCGGGTGAGGTTGTGATCCTTTAGCAAGGCTAAGTGATTGCAATCGGGAAGCCGCTCGTTGTTGCGAAGCTAACCGCTGCTTTGGTGGCGTGAGGGAGCGTTTTTTCTATTAAGGGCCTGCTCTTAATGAGTCAAGTTCAAACCTAAATCAAAAAGTGAAACTCTAATATCCACGTGGGTTTCCATCAGCGCATATATTCAGACTTCAAGCGCGCAGCAACTGTTGATTTTGTTCAGCCCACGCGCGTGCGATTATATTTTGATGGCATCAAGTGGATGGACATCCGATGGCGGCAATTCAATATTAACGAGGCCATCGCGGATGGTGTGTTTGAAAAATAATGGGTTGCTGCACAAAAGCAGCACACGCATTTTTGTTTATGCATTAGCGATGGATTATTTTTTTGAAAGGGAAATTCATGTTCATGCAGACACCATAGCGGTTATTTTGGATGAGGCGCGAGGGATTTTCAGGCTGCGCAAGCATGATTTAGGCCAATCCCGGACGCACTCACAAAAAATTTAACCCTTAAAGAGGTTAATCTTGAAGATCAAATTATTGCTTATCGGTATCAGTGTTTTTATGGCGTCCACCTGCGCACAGGCGGAAAATTTTAAATTGACTGTCAATTTGCCAGCCGGTTCCGGCGGGCAGGTTCGCGACAATCCGCAGAACATCCGCTGCGGTGATGATTCCCCAGCCGGCTATAGCACCAAGTGTAGCTTCAGCTATCCCAAGGGCACTGTCGTTCCACTTTATTATCAGCCCAAGCAAGGTATGACTTGGGGTGGCTGGACGGGGGCGTGTGCCGCACAGCGTGACAATTGCAAAGTGACCATGACCGCCGATATGACGGTCTCGACCAGCTTCAAGGCTGTTGGCACCTGGAAACTCAGCGTGGCTGCACCCAATGGCGGCAGTATTAGTGGCGGCGCGGCAGGACAAGGTTTCAATTGCCCGGGTGAGTGCACCAAGGAAATCACCTCGGGTGCCAACGCCAGCTTGTCCACCAAGTCCAGCCTTGGTTACGCGTTTGAAGCCTGGACTGGGCCTTGTGCCGGGCAAGGCGCTACCTGCACGGTTGCGGCAGGTACTACTGGCACGGTCGGCGTCACGTTCAAGAAAATCGGCACCGCTACCATCACGGTCACGCAGCCTAAGCTCGGGCAAATTCGCGACAATCCGCAGAACATCCGCTGCGGAGACGACAACCCGGCTGGTGCCAGCACCAAGTGCTCGTTTACCTATACCAAGGGTGAACTCGTACGGTTCTATTATTCGGTGAAGTCGGGCCATGCGTTCGTCGGCTGGACCGGCGCTTGCGCCAACAGCGGGGCGAATTGCGTAATAACAGCGGATAGCGACAAGACCTTGTCTGCGACCTTCAACTAAGGTCATTGCGTATGAAGCCAAAATGCCCCGGATTTGGGGCATTTTCGTTTTGAAGTGATCGCGTTGATGTAATATATTTTTCTTTCGCAAAATTGCAAAGTATCCAACAGGCGGGCGTCTGCAAGCATAAATTCTTGAAGACGCACGCCGAATATAGCGTTTAATTTTTTTGTTAACGCTTATTTTTGTTACTTATTTCCCCAACCAATTTTGCCGCCGGTACGCTCGCCAGCGCCGCCATGCTGACTTTAATATTGGCTTCAATCTCACGCATCTTTGCGACGCCGAATTTTTCGTAGGTGGCTTCCATCATCGCTTGTGTATAGCCTTTGTTATAGCTCCCGCTAACGGTTTCATCCGGTGTGCCAAATTACAAGCCCGCATTTTCAAACTCGCGCTTGACTGACTTGCACAATTTTGGCGTCGAGCTTCAAAGCATTTGGCAGCACGATATGGCGAACGCTGTTCGATGCGCCCGTCTAGCGATCAATCTGGCGATCGCCAACCGATAGGCGGATTTGCTGGCTCGCATCGCAGGCGCTGGCATGGGCTGTTGCGGGCGTGAGCGCCAGTGCGGCGGCGGCGCGGCGGCGGTGGTTGCGGTGAAAAGGCTCATGATGGCGCGCATGGATTAGGATGGAATCGACATATTTTCTCCTGACGGGTTGGCGTGCAACGCGGAGGACATAAAAAGCCGACTGGTTTTGTGCAACATAAAAGGCACATTGCGTGTTAACAAACACCCAATAGATATTATCAAATAAAAAAAGTTGTCACGAAATGCCATGCCTCGTTTGCCGTCATCAATTGCGACATCGATAGCAATTGAAATCTGCTGCCAGTGCCCCATCTACCTATTCGGTCCACAGCGCTGAACACCACATTAAATTTAAACCTGAACCCGAAAGAAACCCCATGCTATTCGATTCCTTTTCAGTACATTCATTGCATCTCAGCAACCGTACCGTCATGTCACCGATGACGCGCAATCGCGCCGTGGTTGCCAACACCCCTAACGCGATGATGGCCGAGTATTATGCCCAGCGTGCATCGGCGGGCTTGATCATCACTGAGGGCACATCGCCTTCACCCAACGGCCTGGGTTACCCGCGTATTCCTGGCTTGTTTAATTTAGCGCAGGTGCAGGGATGGAAGAGCGTGACCGATGCGGTGCATGCCAAAGGCGGCAAAATTTTTATCCAGCTCATGCATACCGGTCGGGTGTCAAATGTGGTTAGCTTGCCGCCGGGCGCCGAAGTGGTGGGCCCAGTGGCAGACAGCTGCCCTGGCGAGGTTTATACCGATGTCAACGGCATGCAGCCCTACAGCTTGCCGCGTGCGATGGCCGCATTGGATATTGCAACCGCCGTTGAGGAATATGCACAATCGGCACGCCTTGCCATTGAGGCCGGGTTTGATGGGGTTGAGCTGCATGCTGCGAACGGTTATTTGATTGAACAGTTCTTGAACGCAAACGTGAACACCCGCACTGATGATTTCGGCGGCAGTATCAATGGCCGCAATCGCTTTGCGCTGGACGTGGTGCGCGCAATGGTGGCCGCCATCGGCGCTGAGCGCGTCGGCATCCGCCTCTCCCCTTATGGTGTGTTCAACAGTACCGGTACCTATCCTGAGCAGGAAGCGCAATATTTAGCGCTCACGCAAGCGCTTTCGGAAATGAAAATTCTGTATCTGCATGTGCTTGATCATGCGGCGATGGGTGCGCCGCCCGTACCCGCCGCATTCAAAACCAGCTTGCGCAATGCGTTCAAAGGGGTATTTATTTTGGCGGGCGGATTTGACCTCGCCAGTGCCGAAAACGCCTTGGCTGAAAACCGCGCCGATCTTATCGCCTTCGGCAGGCCGTTTATTTCTAATCCTGATTTAGTCGAGCGCATGCGCACCGGCAAGCCGCTGACTGAGCCGGATCAAACGACGTTTTATGTGCCCGGTGCCAAGGGCTACACCGACTATCAAAGTTTCGCCGCCACCTAGTTTTAGGGTTTGCGGTGCTTAAGTTCCGCTGCCTCATGCGGCGGAAGTTAAGTTCCTTGAGTATTTTAAAAAGTCTCATAGCCGTACCTTTGAACCTTAATTGCTCAGATTTTTCATGCACGGCAGCATCAGTAATGAATTTGTCGTGAGCGGCCGAATGCCTGATAGGTCGTTGGTGAAACCGATTATTCTTTCGGGCATGGTAGGTCACGCTGCGCAGCCACGTAATATCGCTGCTAAAAAGCTAAAGCAACAGGTAGATGCGAGGTTCAACGTCGGGTATTTGGGAAATCCAATCCAATCCAATCCAAGCCTACCCAACCCAACCCAACCCAACCCAACCTGCGTGCGCATGGGCACAAGCCGGGATGCGGGGTG
>JAYWCO010000077.1:0-24071 GCA_043780475.1 Burkholderiales bacterium
GCATCAAACTCAATCAACCGTTTTATGGTCGTTCAAGTTGATCCAGCCTCTGATCACGCGGTATAAATACCAAACCAGCACCGCTACCGGCAGCACCCACAAAAACAGCATGCCTATGCCAAGGGTAAGTAGACCCAGCACCCAGAACACCACCCAGGCGGCGATGGCCCATAACAGCCCCCACCAAAATGTGCGGGACAGGTAGGCATAGTGCGAATCGAGCCAGGTGCCTCTCACATCGTCGCGCTTTACCACGCCGATAATCATGGCGATGATGGCAAACGTCCACAGCGTAAACGGTGCGACGGCATGCATGCCGTACAGGACATGGGTGATGGTAATTGAACCGGCTACATCGCGTTCGTTGTTGTTATTGTTATTGTCATTACTTCTGCTGCTGCCATTACCGTTGTTGGTGGGCGTTACATCAATGGTCTCTGCCATGGTTATTGCCTTTCAGCTTTATGGATTAAGCTATTAAATAAAACGCGTTGAATCAATCATCGTCTTGTCCTGCCAGCTCTGGAAACAACACTTCGGTAAAACCAAACTGCGACATATCAGTCATCCGCATCGGATACAGCACGCCGTCTAGATGATCGCATTCATGCTGCACCACACGCGCATGCCAGCCTGACACGGTGCGATCAATTTTGATGCCATTCTCGTCAAAGCCGGTATAGCGCAGCTTCAAGCTGCGCGGCACTAATCCGCGCATACCCGGCACGGATAAGCAGCCTTCCCAGCCCTCTTCTACTGCTGGCGATAGCGGGGTAATTTCGGGATTGATCAAGACGGTAAAGGGCACCAGCTCAGCATCCGGGTAGCGTGGGTTATTTTTTAATTCAAAAATCACGATGCGCAGATTCTCGCCAATCTGCGGTGCAGCGAGACCCGCGCCGTTGGCGGCGATCATGGTCTCATTCATATCGGCCAGTAATTCATGCAGCTCAGGCGAGCCAAAGGCGGCCTGCGGCAATGGTGCAGACACCTGCATCAAACTGGGCGTGCCCATTTTCAGGATTTGTCGGATCATCGGCGGCCTCTATTTAAATCCACGCGCTTCAGCGGGCATGGCGGCATGCAGCTCGACCGCCTGAGCCAGCACCGCGTGAATTTTTTCCATGCCGACTTTTAATACCGCCTCGGCATCTTCGAGTTTGATGCCGGCGCTTGAGCTACCGCGCCCGGCAGCGTGATTCATCGATAGCGCCAGCGTCGCGTAGGATAGATCAAGCTCACGTGCCAGCGCTGCTTCGGGTGCCGTCGTCATGCCAACCATGGTGCAGCCATCGCGCTCCATCCGATTCACTTCGGCCAGGGTTTCCAGACGCGGGCCTTGCGTGACACCCAGCACGCCGTTATCAACGACCGGGATGCCGCTGGCTTTAGCAGCGGCCAGATACAACAACCGTGCGCGATGGCAATACGGAAAAGTAAAATCAATATGCGTGACCGGCTTATCGCCTTCAAAAAATGTGTGCTTGCGACCATAGGTGTAATCAATGATTTGATCCGGCACGGCAATCTGGCCCGGGGCTAAATTTGCCGCCACCCCACCCACCGAATTAACTGCTAGCACCCGCGTCACACCGAGGGAATGCAGCGCCCAAATATTGGCGCGGTAATTAACCTCATGCGGCGGGATGGTGTGGCCATAGCCATGCCGGGCGAGGAAAATCACTTCCGCTTTGTGGCTGCCCGTATTGATTTCACCAAACGTCAAATGACCCGATGGCTCACCATAGGGCGTACGCACCACTTCACGTCGGGTAATTTCAAGATTCGCCAGATTGGTTAAGCCGGTACCGCCGATGATTGCAAGCATGTTTAAATAGTCTATAAATAAAAAATATAGGATCTAGCACTGGCGCGGCATATGAAGCAAAAAAGCTTCAAGAAGCGCTCTGGCGCTAGGGTTTAAAAATCTGTTTTTATTTGCCTTTGATTGCGTAAATCGCCGGTAAATTCCGCCAGGCGCCGGACACATCCATGCCATAGCCAAACACAAAACGATTGGGCACCGTAATGCCCACGTAATCCGCCACCAGTGGCTTCTTCGCATTAATTTCCGGGCCGTAGTCTTTAACGCAAAACACCGCACAACACACGCTGAGCGCGCCCTGCTTTTTAACCAGGTCCACAATCGCCGCCAGCGTCACCCCTTCATCCAGAATATCGTCCAATATAATAATATGGCGGCCCGCAAGATTATCACGCGGGGCCACGCGCCAAGTGAGCTCACTGCCCACCTTTTCATTACCGTAGCGCGATGCCTGGACAATATCAAAATCAAGCGGAAAATCGAGCTGCGAAAGCAAATGTCCGCTGAACACTACCGCACCGCCCATCACTGACAATAACAGCGGATATTTATCGGCATAATCGCGATTAATTTCGGTGGCAATCCGCGCCGTGGCCGCTGCGACTTCCTCGGCCTTAAACAGCAAATCTCCATCGTGCAATATCGCATTGGCTTCGGCTAGACTAAGCATATGAATCCCATTTTTTTCATGACTGAATGTTTGCTCTTGAATGAAGCGCAGGTTTAAGTATCGATTGATCGCATCGCCACTGGTGCTCGCTTTTATTTTTTCTTGAGCGCTTTTTTGCCAATCTTTTTACCGCTATTTTCAATGCTCCTTTTAATGCTTTTTTTAAGTGTAGGCCGCGTGGCTTTTACATCTGTTTTTTCTTTAACCTTAACATTGCCCACGACACCGCTGAACGCCTGCGCGGCCAGATATTGCTGAAAGCCCTTACCCACTTCCGCGTGCTTCATGCCGAGCGCTACAGTCGCTTTCAGGTAGCCCAGTTTTGAGCCGCAATCATAGCGTGTTCCGTCGAATTCATAGGCGAATACGCTCTCCCGTTTTAGCAGCGAAGCGATGCCATCGGTAAGCTGAATTTCCTTGCCCACCCCTGCCTGAATTTTTTCCAGCTCGGCGAAAACCTGCGGGGTCAGGATATAACGACCGACCACGCTTAGGGTCGAAGGTGCTACTTCAGGTTTGGGTTTTTCCACAATGCCGGACAGCTTTGAAACGCCGGCAGAAATTTTCTTCGCGTCGACAATGCCGTACTGCGAGGTTTCCTCGCGCGCGACATTCATCACGCCAATAATTGAGCTTTTCTTCTGGGCATACAAGTCCACCATCTGCTTCATCACCGGCACTTCGGCGTCGATCAAATCGTCCGCTAAAATCACCGCGAAAGGCTCATCGCCCACCAGGTGCTTCGCGCACAACACGGCATGCCCCAGCCCCAGCGCTTCCGGCTGGCGCACATATACATATTGCACGTTCGCCGGCAGCATATTGCGCACCTCAGCCAGCACTTTGAGTTTGCCCTTCAAATGCAATTCCGCTTCCAGCTCATAGGCTTTATCGAAATGATCTTCGATCGTGCGTTTACCGCGCCCTGTGACAAAAATCATTTCGGTAATGCCTGCGGCCGCCGCCTCTTCCACCGCATATTGAATCAGCGGTTTATCGACAATCGGCAGCATCTCTTTCGGGCTCGCCTTGGTCGCGGGCAAAAAACGCGTGCCGAGACCGGCGACCGGAAAAATGGCTTTAGTAATATTGGTGATTTTTTTCAATTTGATTTTCCCCGCCTAAAATGTTTGGCTAGTATTTCAAGTAATTGTGCTTCATCGAGGACGGCTACACCTAATTCAACCGCCCTATCCAGTTTACTACCGGCCTCTGCACCGGCGATGACAAAATCGGTTTTCTTTGAAACACTGCCTGCCACCTTGGCGCCGGCTGCTTCCAGTTGCGCTTTGGCGTCTTCACGCGAGAGCGTAGGCAAGGTGCCGGTTAGCACCACCGTTTTGCCCATAAATGGTCCAAGCGCCTGCGCTTTCTGCACTTTACCGGGCGCGACGTTAGGGGTGGCGTCAGTTTGATGCACGGGCGTGGCCTGCTCAGGCCAAGCGATACCGCATGCGCGCAATTGTTCAACCACTTCACGGTTATGAGATTCATCAAAAAAATTGCGCAAGCTTTGCGCCACCACCGGGCCGACATCGTTCACTAGCAGCAGCGCATCCAACCGCGCAGCCATAATCGCATCGAGGTTGCCAAAATACTTGGCCAAATCTTTGGCCGTGCTTTCACCAACATGACGAATACCCAAGCCGAATAAAAATTTAGCAAGCGTGGTCTGTTTGCTTTTTTCAATCCCACCGAGCAGATTACGCGCTGATTTTTCAGCCATGCGCTCAATATTGACCAGCGCAGTCAGCCCCAGGCGATACAGATCAGCCGGAGTACGAACCAGTTGCGCATCGACAAGTTGTTCGACTAATTTATCGCCCAGGCCCTCAATATCCATCGCCCGCCGCTGCGCAAAATGCAGCAATGCCTGCTTGCGTTGCGCGGGGCAAAACAAACCGCCGGTACAACGTGCGATCACTTCACCTTCAAGTTTTTCGATGCGCGATTTGCATTCCGGACACACGGTGGGCATCACAAACTCACGAGCATCAGCAGGGCGCTTCGCATAAATTACAGCAGCAACTTCAGGAATCACATCACCGGCACGGCGCACAATGACGGTGTCTCCGATGCGCAAATCCTTGCGACGGATCTCACCTTCATTGTGCAAAGTGGCATTCGAGACGGTGGTGCCGCCTACAAACACCGGCTGCAGGCGCGCTACGGGGGTAATCGCACCGGTGCGACCGACCTGCACATCAATGCCCAGCAGCAGCGTGGTGGCTTCTTCCGCCGGAAATTTATGCGCGGTGGCAAAGCGCGGCGCACGCGAGACAAAGCCTAATTTTTCCTGGCCTGCAAAACTGTTTACTTTATAAACCACACCGTCGATTTCAAATGGCAGCGCTGCCCGGCGTTCGCCGATCTGTCGGTAATACGCCAGCAGGCCCTGCAAGCCGTACACCACACAGCGCTCCTTCGACACCGGAAAACGAAGCGCCTCCAGCCAGTCCATCATGTGCCCGTGCGTCGCTGGTTTGCTCAATCCTTCCGCAGTTTCTGCGCTTTCCACCGCGCCGATGCCGTAAGCAAAAAAATGCAGCGGGCGCTCAGCCGTTAATTTCGAATCAAGCTGGCGCAGCGAGCCTGCGGCCGCGTTACGGGGATTTACAAAAAGCTTTTCACCCTTGGCTGACTGCCGGTCATTTAATTTTGCAAAGTCCTTTTTTAGCATCAACACCTCGCCGCGCACTTCCAGCAGCTTAGGGAATGTGCCCGCAGGTAAAGATGAAGGAAGAGATAAGGGAATCGCGCGAATCGTTTTCAGATTCAGCGTCACATCTTCGCCCACGGCACCATCGCCGCGCGTTGCACCTTGTACAAACACCCCGTTCTCATAAGTCAGATTGATCGCGAGGCCATCAAATTTTGGCTCGCAGGCGTATTCGATTTCGGTGTCGGTATCAGCACCGACAGCAGCCAATCCTTCTCGGCAACGCCGATCAAAATTGGCCACGTCTTCAAACGTGAAAGCATTGCCCAGCGACAGCATGGGCATGCGATGAATGACCTCGGTAAACTCAGCCAGAATATTTCCGCCCACGCGATGCGTGGGCGAATCTGCGCGAGCGAGCTGCGGATAGGTCGCCTCCAGCGCGACCAGCTCATGAAAAAGTTTATCGTACTCGGCATCGGTAATAACCGGATCATCAAGCACGTAATAACGGTAGCCGTGTTCGTCTAACTGCTGTTTGAGTTCTGCGGCTCGAATGGTTGCAGCGGCAGTCGGCATGGGTTCAGGAAAAGATGCGGCCATCGAAGCTCACCAGCAACACATTGCAACTGTTATGCGTAAAGGCGCAACGCCGTGGCGCTGCCTGCGGTCACGCCCTTCGCCTCCATTTGCGCGGTAATGGTGGTGATGGTATCGGCAATCACTTTACGCCCTGCGGCGGTCAGCAACTTGCGGTTATCGTCCACCACTTCGCCTTGCAGTACATCAGCAATTTTCATCACGACCATAAACATGCGCTCGAAAGTTCGGGTTGCATCAGGGGTACGTGGCACATCAAGGGCGAACGTTAATCCGCTCAAATAGCCGGCAGTACGCTTGATGCCAGGCGGCTCGGCCGGATCAAAATTACGCAGCGTATACAACACCCGGCCCTGCTCGTCGCGCATCACATATTCGCCCGAATCGAGCGCCAAAAACCCACTGGATTCCGCCAGCCCACGCACCTTGGTCACAGCAAACGTCACGCCACTTTTGCCGATCACATTTACGGCAATTTCAATATCGGTATCTGCACAAAAAGCATCAACGGTCTGTGCTCGCAAAACGGCAGCGGCCACGTCCTCGCGCTGCGACACCGCACCCACGCTTGCGGCATATTGGGCGACCATTTCGTTAAACTGATTCAGCGCCATCACATCAACAGGCCCACGTCGGTCTGCCAACTGCATGCCCACACGCAATTCGCGATAGGCCTCAATCACCGGCAGTGTTATCGGCTGCCACAACCCCGCCTGCAAACCTTCCCAACGCACGCCCTTACCGAGTAGCTTTGATTGTGAAATCACGTTCTCATATTGCGCGGCTTCAAGCGGCGCGTCAGCCAGAATGAGGGCAATCGAATCAACCTCTGCCTGCAGCACCGGCGCTGAAAAATAATGCATCAAGAGCGCTACCTTCTCGACACTCACCGGGTATGAATGAGTGTCACCGATAGGCGTCAGGTCAGCTGAATCATTCGCATCATCAGCAGCATATTGAGGCAAGCTAGCGCCCAGTCGGGGCTCAACTCGTTCGCTTATCGATTGGCTGGGGTAATTAGGCTGGCGACGGGTTGCCGCAGCCGGGGGCGTTGCTGGTACCACAGCATCATCAATCAACACATCCGGATGCGAAGTACCAAACGCCTGCTCTGCACGTTTTTTATATTTTGATTCTTGCCAGCGATTATAGATAATCACTGCCACCACCACCACGATAGCAAGACCGACCAGCGCTAATTGAAAATCCGAAATCATTGCGGCTCCGGTTTAATTAAATTTAATCGAATCATTATGCAGCCACTGCTGCAGGTGAAGCGAGGGCAAACCTTTTAGCGGCATTAATATCGACTTCCACAATACGCGATACACCTGGCTCGTTCATGGTCACGCCGACCAGCTGCTCCGCCATTTCCATGGTGACTTTATTATGCGTGATGAACAGGAATTGGGTGGAGGCCGACATTTTTTTCACCAAATCACAGAAGCGATCCGTGTTGGAATCATCGAGCGGCGCATCGACCTCATCAAGCAGGCAGAATGGCGCAGGATTCAAGCGGAATAAAGAGAACACCAGCGACAGCGCTGTCAACGCCTTTTCGCCGCCGGATAATAATTGAATGGATGAATTTTTCTTGCCAGGCGGCTGCGCAAATACCTGCAAACCTGAATCCAGGATCTCTTCGCCGGTCAGTTTCAGGAACGCATGACCACCGCCGAACAGCGACGGGAATAATTCCTGGAAGTTTTTGTTGACGATGTCAAAAGTATTTTGCAGTAGATCGCGGGTTTCACGGTCAATCCGTTTAATCGCGGATTCAAGCGTGTTGATGGCTTCGGTCAAGTCGGCCGATTGTGCGTCTAGGAATTCTTTACGCACCCTAGATTGTTCCAACTCTTGCAACGCGGCCAGATTGACTGCGCCTAGCTCGGTAATGGCGGTATTCAGGCGGTTGATTTCGGCTTGATAGGCGGTGGAGCGCGCTTTCTTTTCAACCATATCCGCCAGCTCTTCAAGGTTCGCGCTTGCGGCGGTTAATTGCTGCGTAAATTGCTCTTCATTGATGCGTGCCTCCTGCTCCTTCATGCGCAGCTCAGTGATTTTATCGCGCAGCGGCGTCAGGCTGCGCTCAATCGCCGATTTACTTTCTTCGAGTTCTCTTAATTTACCGGTGGCGGATTCCATCGCATTGCGCGCGCCCGCCAACGCCTTTTCGCGCTCGGCACGGGTTTCAAGCGCCGCTTGCAAACGTTCACGAATATTGCCTTCCTGCAGGCCTTCAAGCTCGGCAGACATCGTCAGTTGGCTGCTGGCAACGAGCTCATGTCGCTTCGACAGTTGCGCCGTCATTTCCGACAATGATTTAATTTTATCGTGGCATGATCGCTCAAAATAGTTTGCTTCCTGCGCGCTGCGCTCAGCGGCATTCACCCGCTCACGGGCATCTGCCAAGGCGCGCTCGGCTTCTTTTTGCAGGTCTTCTATCAGCATCAAGGCATCGGTTAATTCACCAATCCGGTTGCCGCCCTCTTCCAGCCGCGCCTGCGCTTCCAGCATCTCGGCGCGCTCTTTTTCCATGTCGGATTCGATCAGCGCCAGCTCTTCACGGATCGCGTTGCGACGGCCTTCTGCCTGTAAAAGCGCTTGCGATAATTTCAGCGCGTCCATCTGCAATTGATGTTCGCGATTTTTGGCTTCTTGAATTTGGCTGCGAAGCTGACGCAGGGTTTCCTGGGTTTCAGTGAGGCTGTGCTCCGTCTCCTTTTGCGCGGCTTCTAGGGTGTGACGAATGTCAATTTTTCCCGGCAGCTCAATTTTGAATGCTTCGATTTCGCGCTGGCGTTGCAATACACCATGCAGTTCTGATTGGGGGCCGTGAAACAGCAAGCCATGCTGCGAATACATATGCCCGGTCGCGGTCACCAGCAGCGCACCAAAGGGCAGCTCGGCCATTTTTGCGCGTGCGTCGGCTTCATTTTCCAGCACAAAAATATTCGCCAGACACTCTCGTACAAACGGTAGAACACCGGCATGGTCAGAGCTGACCCAAGCTGACAGTGGCGTGAAATTGCCGGTGGCCGCCGTGCCGCCGGTGCCGCCATTTTCCAGAAAAAGGGCCACACTTCCAGGCGGCGCATCCTGCGCCATGCGCTCAATCGCGGACGGCTCGGCGACCTTGATCGCGTTCAGCTTCAATCCCAGCGCCGATTCCAGCGCATCTTCCCAACCTTGTTTGACTTTGATCTGCTGCCATAAGCGCGGCGCGTTATCGAGATGGTATTTGGACAGCCACATCGCCAAGCGATTGTTGTTGTCCATGCGCGCCTGCTGGTTTTGCAACGCGAGCAACGACGCTTCAATCCGCGCCAGCTCCCGTGTTGCATCGCCGATCGCATCAACAGAACGCTTACGCGCCGCATCAAGTTCAGCCATATGTTGCTCGGCGCCCGCCACTTTTTGTTCGGCTTGCAGCAACGCTTCCTGCATCTCGGCGCGTTCGCCTTCAACACGGGCAATTTCATCCTCATCCGGCACCACCAGCGCCATATTTTCGGTGGTCAAGCGCGATTTGCGTTGTTCCAGCTGCGATAGAATTTTCAGCGCATTCGATTCACGCGCTTCTTCCAAAGTCTGGCCTGATTCTGCTTCACGCACGGCATTTTCTGAAGCGCGTGTGGCCGCAATGGATTCACGGACTTTATCTTCAAAGGTGGGCACTTCGGTGCGAACTATTTCCACCCGCTCACGCGCTTCGCTAACCCGATCCATGCCGCTGGCTAATTCATGATGCCAGCGTTCAAGCTCGGTGGCGGTGGCTTCGCGGCTGCTCTCCACCTCCGCTACTTGCTGCAGCAGCGCTTCGATTTGTGCACCTAGGCGACGGCGGTTATCACCCAGATAGCTGATCTCCTGCTCAAGATGCACCACGGCGCTATTGGCCTCGAACATGGCTGCCTGCGACGTGGTCAGCGCATCGGTCTCGGTGTAATGATCCTGACGCAGTTTATCAAGTGCGGCTTCAACCTCGCGCAGCTTGGCAGTCTCACCTTCAAAGCCGGTTTCGGTTTTGGTAATCTCGTTGGCGTAGCGCGCTTTTGAGGCGCCCGCTTCGCGCTGCTTGGTGAAGGCCCACAGATTTTCGTTGAGCTTTAATTCACCTAAATATTCATTGTATTGAGCCGCCACTTCGGCCTGGCCGGTGAGCTTTTCAACCTGTTTATCCAGCTCGCCGCGAATATCGTCAACGCGGCTTAAATTTTCTTTCGAATCTTCGAGGCGCGATTCGGTTTCGCGGCGACGTTCGCGATATTTTGAGACGCCCGCCACCTCCTCCAAAAATACCCGTAGCTCTTCTGGCTTCGAGGTAATCACGCGCGAAATCATGCCCTGCTCAATAATCGCGTAAGCACGCGGACCCAGACCAGTGCCGAGGAAAACATCGGTAATATCGCGGCGGCGCACATGCTGGCCGTTTATGTAGTAATCCGAATTCCCGTCGCGCGACAATACTCGCCGTACGCTCAACTCTGCATACTGGCCCCACTGCCCGCCGATCCGGCCGAGCGAATTATCAAACACCAGCTCCACACTGGCGCGGGCGACAGGTTTACGCTGCGAGGAGCCGTTAAAAATAACGTCCTCCATTTTTTCGCCACGTAAATTTTTGGCTGATGATTCGCCCAACACCCAGCGCACCGCATCAATCACATTCGATTTGCCACAGCCATTTGGCCCGACGACGCCGACCAGTTGGCCGGGCACTGCAATCACGGTAGGATCTACAAAGGATTTGAAACCGGCGAGTTTTATTTGAGTTAGACGCAACGTAATTTCCTTAAATTTCCCTGAACCTACTAAACAGCGACTGCTTGAATGGTGAAAACCCGGCTCTAGGCGGGGAATGATAAAAACCCGCCTCTAGGCGGGTCTTGTGCAATGAATACACCCATGCAACATCACAGGTCAGCTACAATCCAGCAATTCTAACGTATCGACCTCTTAATTCCCAATTTCCCCTATGAACTCACCGCGAAAATCATCCCGCAAAAAAGAATCCGCTTCAACAAAAGCCGCTAAACCCTTGACCAGCAAGGAATCGGCCGTTCATTTAACCCAGCTGGGCAACAAACCCACGGCCCAGGCTAGCAAAGCGCTGGAAGTCTTCATCAATCCTGCGCCGCATCGTGATTTTTTGATTCATATGCAAATCCCTGAATTCACCTGCCTGTGCCCCAAAACCGGCCAGCCTGATTTCGCCACGCTCTACCTCGATTACATTCCCGAAAAGCGCTGTGTGGAACTGAAAAGTTTGAAGCTCTACATTTGGTCATTCCGCGATGAAGGCAAGTTTCATGAAGCCGTCACCAATGAAATCCTGGATGATATTGTGGCCGCTATTAAACCGCGCTTTGCACGACTGACTGCCAAGTTTTGGGTGCGGGGCGGGGTGTTCACAACGGTGGTTGCAGAACATCAGGCCAAAGGCTGGAAACCCTCGCCCATGGTGGCGCTTCAGGGGTTTGCGGATGAAAAAAGCGTGACGGAGCGTAGCTGATTTTAAACTCTATAACTGGCGGGGCGCTCGAGACTAAAATGCTTGTTAAGCCGCCCCGGCGCTAGTGTTTTATTATGAAATTCAGTAGCATTAATCTGCGCGCCTTAATACTGCTCTACCTCACGCTGCCAGCAAGCTGTTACTTACATAGCCCAGATGATAATCCGCATCACCAAAGGTTGCGCCGATTGCGGTAAGGCGTTTGAAATAGTGGCTGACATTTAATTCATCGGTCACACCCATGCCGCCGTGCAATTGCACCGCTTGCTGGCCGACCAGGCGCGCTGATTCGCTCACCAATACTTTGGTGGCTGCACAAGCCCAGCGGCGCTCTGTGGCGTCACCGGACTGCACCCGAATGCTCGCCAAGATCGCCATGGAGCGCGCCTGCTCGGCCGCTGTGAACATATCAACCATACGATGTTGCAGTGCCTGGAAGGAGCCAATCGGCACGCCGAACTGTTTGCGTGCTTTCAGGTACTCCAGCGTGGCCTGGTTCAACGCATCCATCGCGCCGACGGCCTCGGCGCAGAGCGCTGCGTTAGCGGCATCCAATACGTATTCAATGGCTGGCAGAGCGTCAGCTGCATTAGCTTCACCGAGCCGCGCATGGCGATCCAGCTTGACATCGGTGAAGATGATTTCAGCCGCGCGCAAATTATCCTGGGTCACATAATCACGCATGTTCACCCCTTCAGCGTTGGGATCGACGAGGAATAAGCCCAGCTCACTGGCATCGGCATCTCCAGCGCGGCGGGCCGACACAATCAGCCGATGCGCTTGCGCACCATGCAACACAAAAGTCTTGGCGCCGTTAAGCACATAGCCTTCGCCGCTTGGCAGCCCTGTCGTCGTTACTTGATCAATCTCGTAGCGTCCACCGGCTTCGTAATGCGCGAACGCCATCAACAAACTGCCGTCGGCAATTTGCGGCAACCATAGCGCCTGTTGCGCTTCACTACCTGCCGCGCGCAGCAATCCACCCGCTAACACCACGGTCGCCAAATACGGCTCCACCATCAGCCCGCGGCCGACTGCTTGCATCACCAGCATCGTGTCCACCGCGCTGCCGCCCAAGCCGCCATGCTCTTCTGCAAACGGCAATGCCAGCAGCCCCAGTTCGGCAAATTGCGCCCAGTGTGGCGCGGATATGCCGGTGGCTGAGCGGATGATGTCGTGTCGCGTTTTAAAACTGTAATCTTTAGCGACGAAACGGTTAAGGGTTTCTTGTAGCGCCAATTGTTCTGCGGAGAGTGTGAGGTTCATGGTTGCCTAATAAGCTTAGATCGAAAAAGCTTAGATCGAAATTTAAACTCAAAAACTAAAATCAAAATCTAAAACCCGGAATGTTTACAGCCCCAGAATCATCTGGGAAATAATATTCTTCTGAATTTCATTGGAGCCGCCGAAAATACTGAGTTTGCGCATATTGAAATAGGCGCCAGCCAGCGGCGCGGTATGGGCATAGCCAATCGGCACACCAGTCCAGCCAGGCTTGAGCGCCGGTGGCAGCGAGGCCAGGCCAGCGTGACCACAGGCCATCATGCTTAATTCAGTGAGCACCTGCAAAATTTCCGTGCCGCGAATTTTCAGCATCGATACTTCCGGGCCAAGCGGCTTGCCTTCACCGGCAGACAGCAGGCGCATCATGGTGATATCCAACGCCGTGAGATCAATTTCAACCCGGGCGATGCGATCACGAAAGCGCTGATTCTCGATCAAGGGCCGACCATCTGCGCGTTCGAGCGCCGCGATATTTTTCAGCCGTTTTAACACCCGTTTCGACTGGCCAATCAAGGCCAGGCCCGTACGCTCATGGCCCAGCAAAAATTTTGCGTATGACCAGCCCTTGTTTTGTTCGCCGATACGATTCTCAATCGGCACTTTGACATTATCAAAAAATATATCGTTAATTTCATGTCCGCCGTCGAGCATGATGATCGGACGCACCGTAATGCCGGGGGACTTCATATCGATCAGTAAAAAACTGATGCCCGCCTGCGGTCGACCTTCCGTATTGGTGCGCACCAAGCAGAAAATCCAGTCCGCATGCTGGCCCAGCGTGTTCCAGGTTTTCTGGCCATTCACTACATAGTGATCGCCATTTTCAGCGTCCGCCACGCGCTCGGCACGCATTTTCAGCGACGCCAAATCCGAGCCGGAGCCTGGCTCGGAATAACCCTGACACCACCAATCTTCACCGGACAAAATACGCGGCAGGTAGCGCTGCTGCTGGGCTGGCGTGCCATAAGCCATGATCACCGGTGCAACCATGGCGAGCCCGAAGGAAATCTGTCCCGGCGCGCCTGCGGTAGTGGTTTCTTCATCAAAAATATGTTTCTCAACCGCGTTCCAACCGGTCCCGCCAAACGCCGTCGGCCAGCCGGGTGCGCCCCAGCCGCGTGCATAAAGAATGCGTTGCCAACGCAAATAATCTTCCTTGGCGAGCTCGCGCCCCATCAATACGGTTTGGCGGATATCGTCGGGCAACTCACGCTCAATAAAGGCGCGCACCTCGGCGCGAAAGAGTTGTTCTGATTCGCTGGGATCAAGATTCATGATGGCTGCTCAAAAAAGCGGACGTGCCGGAATGGGCTTAAGTCCAGGATAAAATATTACTGACACTAATCGTGCCATATTATTTATTGATCCGCAAGCAAGCTGAACGGTTGAGCGACCATACGCTGTCAACTATCCACTATCAGATATCAGCTATCGGCTATCGGCTAGCCGCTATTCCGCAGCCCTGCGGCAATCCCGTTGATCGTCAGATGCAGGGCGCGCTGGGTACGCTCATCAGCTTGGCCGCCTCGATACCGGGCCAGCAGTTGAATCTGCAAATGATTGATCGGGTCCAAATACGGGAAACGATTCCGTATGCTGCGCGCTAGCGCCGGATTATCATGCAGAAAATCAGCATGGCCAGTAATGGTTTGCAAGGCCGCTACCGTTAATAGCCACTCGGCTTTGATGAGCGCAAAAATCCGCGCTGACAATGCTTTATCGGTCACCAGATTGGCATAGCTTTCAGCAATCGCCATATCGGTTTTTGACAACACCATATCCATATTGCTGAGCACCGTTTTGAAAAACGGCCACTGTGCGTACATCGCTTTCAACTCTTCAATCCGTTCATCACGCCGCGCGGGCTCTTGATCCAGCCACGCAGCAATCGCGCTGCCAAACCCAAACCAGCCCGGCAAGGCCATACGCGCCTGGCTCCAGCTGAATACCCACGGGATGGCACGTAAGTCTTCGATCGCAAACGAGGGCTTACGTGAGGCCGGACGACTGCCAATATTCAAGCCCGCTAATTCATTGATCGGCGTGGCGCCACGAAAAAAATCGGTAAACCCGGGCGTCGCATACACCAGCCCACGGTAAGCCTGATAGGAAGCAGCAGAGAGCCGCTCCATCAGCATAAACCAACCCAGAGGCTCGACCGCAGCACCACTGGCCGGAAATGCGCCTAGCATAGTGGCCGAAACTAGAATTTCAAAATTGCGGCGGCCCAGCTCCGGGCTCGAATATTTTGCCGCAATCACTTCGCCCTGCTCGGTAATGCGCAAGCCGGCGCCAACACAACCTGCAGGCTGCGCCAAAATAGCGTCGAAGGTCGGGCCACCACCGCGGCCCACACTGCCCCCACGGCCATGAAAAATGCGAATTTTTACACCGGATGTTTTGCTTAATAGTGCCAACTCTTGTTGCGAACGGTACAGCTCCCAATTTGCCGTTAAATAGCCGCCATCCTTGTTGCTATCCGAATAGCCCAACATGACTTCCTGTAGATTCCCTCGGGCTTCGAGCAAACTTTTATAAAGCGGTAATTGAAACGCGCGGGTCATGACGCGGCTGGCGGCGCGCAGATCGTCGATGGTCTCAAATAGCGGAATGATAGACAGCGCAAGCTGTAGCGGCGCGGCATAATTTTTTTGCGCGAGCCCGGTTTCTTTTTGTAAAAGCGCTACTTCCAATAAATCGCTAACGGATGCTGCTTTTGAAATAATCGCATTGGGTATGGCAAGCTCACCATAAATGACACGTATTTCAGCCGCCGTACGAAAAATCGCCAGCTCGCTGGTCGTCAATTCTGAATAAGGGTGTTGCGGAATAATCAGCGGTCTGGGGTTGGCGATCTCCTGCGCCAGTCGGCCTACTTTATTAGCCTCACTGAGTGCGGCATAATCGTTTTCCACGCCTGCACATCGCAGTAATTCGGCGATGGTTGACTCATGAATATCTGCATTTTGTCGCAGATCAATTGATGCCAGATGAAAGCCAAAAACGGCCACCGCACGCTGCAATGTGGCGAGCCGACCATCCGCCAGCGCACCCGCTGCATGGCCGCGCAGTGACGCCGAAATAATATCAAGGTCAGCCATAAATTCAGCCGCTGTTTTATACGGCAGCAATAACAGCGTAGTAGGACGGGCAGGCGGACGTCCCGCCAGCACTTCAGAGCTAGCCGCCAACCGCGCATAAACGCCTCGTAGCGCGCGCCGATAAGGTTCATCTTGTCGATAGACCGACGTGTCTTCAGATAACGCGGCTAATTTCAACAATGCTTCAGATTGCGCCACCAGACGGCTCGACATGGACAGCTCGGCACCGAGCATATGTACGGCCTCAAGATAATACTCAAACACTACACCCGCTTGTCGGCGAATCGCCGTGGTGAGCGATTCAGCCGTGACGAACGGATTACCATCGCGATCACCGCCAATCCATGAACCCATGCGAAAAAAGGGCGGGAGCGGATTTGCAAAATGCGCTGGAAGTGACGCTGCAAGCGGTATGGCTGACGCCTGGACTGAAGAATTATTTTCCAGCGTTACTTCCAGCTTTGCATACAGCGCCGGAATAACCTGCAGAAAAGTTTGGCGGTAAAAACTCAGCGCATTATCAATTTCATCGACCACCCGCAGTTTGGTTAGCCGCAACATCGCGGTTTGCCAAAGCTGCAGGATGGTTCGCATAAGCTGAGTTTCCAGCGCTGCCGACTCTTCCGGGTCAAGACTTGTCTGCTCCATCTGGCCGAGCAGGGATGATATTTCGCGCTGGCAATCGAGGATACTTTTGCGCTGCACCTCAGTGGGATGCGCCGTCAGCACCGGGCTGATTTTTGCATCACCTAACCAAGTGCGGATTTCATGTGTTGATATCCCCTGCTTCACCAGTGCAGCAACCGCATGCTCAATACTCCCCACCTGCGGCCCGGAACCGGCGATGCGATGCGCACGCCGACGACGATTCTGCTGACGATCTTCCGCGATATTAGCCAGCAGCGAAAAATAACTAAAGGCCCGAATCACGCTCAGGGCTTGATCAATCGGCAACGCGGCCAACTCGCTATCAAGCTGAAGCAGAATGGCGCTACGGTCTGCGCTGGCAGCGCGATGAAAGCCAACCGCAAGCTGGCGTATATATTCAGTTTTCTGAAACGTACTTTCACCGGAGACCGTGCGGATAGCATCACCCAGCAAGCGGCCCAGCAGGCGAGTTTCCTCGCGCAGTTTTTCATCAACAGGCGCATGAGTCGTGATATCGTTGACTTCGTCGCTAGCGCCATTGTTCTCTGCGTTGTTCGATGCTGAATCGTTACTCATCATGATGCGGCTTTCAATTAATGTTGCGAACCCGTGCGACCGATTTAATGCCGCCCGATTTAACCCGTTCGGCGCTCGGAAATAACATCTTTTGCCCGCTTCAGTCTAGCCCCAAGGGCCGGGCCACGCATTACCGCCACCCCCACCGAGAGCACATCAATAATAGCCAGATGCACCAGCCGGGAAGTCATCGGCGCGTACACATCGAGGTCCTCCGGCACATCGGCAAACAACGTCACGCTCGCCAATTTGGCCAGCGGTGAATCGCTGGACGTAATAGCAATAACATCGGCGCCGGCACCTCGGGCGATCTCAACGCTGCGTAATAAATCAAGCGTACTGCCACTGCCTGAAATCGCCACCACAGCATCGCCCGCGCTTAATAATGAGGCTGCCATCGCATGCACATGGGGATCAGCATAAGCAACCGCGGGCGCACCGAGCCTGAAAAATTTATGCTGCGCATCCATCGCCACAATGCCGGAATTACCCGCGCCATAAAATTCGATTTTGTTGGCATGGGCGAGCAATCTGGTGGCGCGATCCAATGCTACGGGATCAAGATGATTTCTCACGGTAATCAAGGCGGCAATGGCGCGATCAAATACCTTCGCACCCACCTCCGTCATGGAATCTTTTGAGTTCACATCGCGATGCACGAATGGCACACTATTCGCGAGACTTTGCGCCAGCCGCAACTTGAAATCACGGTAGCCGCTAAAGCCTGCCGCCATACAAAACCGCGCGACCGTCGGTTGGCTGACGCCAGTTCGCGCGGCAATTTCAGGAAACGATAAATTGATCACCAGATTAGGATGCCGCAACACAAAGCGCGCTACCTGCTGTTCAGACGGGCGTAGTTGATCAAGCCCGCTTTGAATTCGATCCAGCAGCGCAGAGGGCTTGTGTTTGGTAACAACGCGATTAGCGACGCCAGCAGCGCCTGAAGCAGGCGCTGCTTGGGCTGATTTTTCTGAATGCTTAATTGATTTTTTAGCCATAAATAAATCATTAGAGGGAGATCACGCGCCAATACGCCACACAACATATTGACGTTTTCTATGTAGATTATCAACAGATAAAGCGTATACAGGCTAACTTTATGCTTTTTTCAAAAAATTTCCTGCAAATTTCTATTTTTACCTCTGAGCTGCCCCGAGCAATAGCTGGCAATGACCTTTTCGCCTGCATTGAGTTGATTTTTTTATGTAGAAATCCTACAATTAGCTATAAATATTAGATTTAGCTTGAGGAAAAGATGGCCCTTCATCCTGTTGTTGCTGCCGTAACTGCAAGCATTATTGCGCGCAGCCTTGCCACCCGCGCCGCCTACATGCAGCGCGTGGCCAAAGCGCACATCGCGGGCGCCATGCGCGGCAGTATTTCCTGTACCAATCTCGCTCATGCCTTCGCCGCCGAGCTCCCCGGCGATAAATTAGCGCTGCGCGAAATTCGTAAACCCAATATTGGTATCGTCTCGGCTTATAACGACATGCTGTCGGCCCATCAGCCACTGGCGCGTTTCCCGGAGGTTATCAAGAAAGCCGCTCGCGACGCGGGTGCAGTCGCGCAGTTTGCAGGCGGTGTACCAGCGATGTGCGATGGCGTAACGCAAGGTCAGCCCGGTATGGAGCTGTCGCTCTTTTCGCGTGATGTGATTGCAATGTCAACCGGCATTGCGCTATCCCATAATATGTTTGATGCCGTTCTTTGCCTGGGCGTATGCGACAAGATCGTGCCCGGCTTGTTGATAGGCGCGTTGCACTTTGGTCATTTGCCGACTATTTTTGTGCCGGCTGGGCCGATGACATCCGGGCTCTCCAATGATGACAAAGCAAAAATCCGCCAGCAGTTTGCCGAAGGCAAGCTTGATCGCGCGGCATTACTGGAGGCCGAAAGCCGCGCTTACCACGGGCCCGGCACCTGCACTTTTTACGGCACCGCTAACAGCAATCAATTTTTAATGGAAATAATGGGGCTGCATTTGCCAGGTGCGGCTTTTATCACGCCGAATACGCCGCTGCGCGATGCCCTGACCAGCGCCGCTGCGGCACGTGCCGCAGAAATTTCTCATTTAGGTAAGGCCTACACGCCGCTTGCTGGAATCATCGACGAGCGTGCAATCGTCAATGGCATGGTCGGTATGCTGGCGACGGGCGGTTCGACCAATCACACCATTCATCTCGTCGCTATTGCTCGTGCCGCCGGCATCATCATCAACTGGGACGATTTTGATGCGCTGTCTGGTGCAACGCCGTTATTGGCCAGAATTTATCCCAACGGCAGCGCCGATGTGAATCATTTTCATGCGGCCGGTGGCGCGGGGTTTGCCATTCGTGAACTGCTGAATGCTGGCCTGCTGCATGGCGATGTGCGCACTGTGGCGGGCGAGGGACTCATGCATTACAGCCAAGAGCCGGTGCTGCAGGGCGATCAGCTAGGCTGGCGTGCCGCCCCGCAGCACAGTCTGGATGAAACCGTATTGCGACCTGCGGCAAATCCATTCAGCGCTGACGGCGGCTTAAAAGTATTACGCGGCAATCTGGGCCGCGCGGTAATTAAAGTATCGGCGGTCAAGCCCGCACATCGGCTGATTGAAGCGCCGGCAATAGTGTTTAAAGATCAGGACGAGGTATTGGCCAGCTTCAAGCGCGGTGAGCTGCAACGTGATTTTGTGGCAGTGGTATTGTTTCAGGGCCCGCGCGCTAACGGCATGCCGGAGCTGCATAAATTGACCCCTGCCCTAAGCTCTTTACAGGAGGCGGGGTTCAAGGTTGCATTGGTGACAGATGGTCGTATGTCAGGCGCTTCCGGCAAGGTGCCTGCCGCTATTCATGTTTCGCCAGAATGTTTATTGGGCGGGCCGCTTGGACGAGTTCGCACTGGCGACATGATTTATCTGGACGCTGATAATGGTGTTTTGGAAGCGCGCGTGACAGCAGAGGTTTGGGCCAGTCGATCATTAGCCACCGCCAATCTTTCATCAAACCAGTTTGGCATGGGACGCGAGTTGTTTGCATCCGCACGTGCCAATGCGCTTACCGCCGAAGAAGGTGCTGCGACTTTTGGTCATACTGAAAGTGAAAGCACGACAATTATGGAAGGCATGAACGCATGAAATCTATCCGTGACATATTGAACGCAAGCCCCGTCATGCCGGTGATCGTGCTCGATCAGTTGGCCGATGCCGTACCCCTTGCGCAAGCGCTGGTGGCAGGCGGCATTCGGGTGCTGGAAGTGACAATGCGCACGCCTGCGGCGCTGGATTGTATACGCGCCATTCGCGCCGCGGTGCCCGACGCCATCGTCGGCGCGGGCACTATAAGCAATGTGGCTGATTTTAATGCGGCTCGCGAAGCGGGCGCAGTATTTGGGGTCAGTCCTGGTGCGACTGATGCGCTGCTGGCGAAAGCAGCCGCCAGCGATTTTCCGTTTTTGCCGGGCGTGATGACACCTTCAGAAGTGATGACGGCACTCGCTGCCGGATTCACCGCCATGAAACTGTTTCCCGCCAAACAAGCCGGCGGGGTTGAGATGCTGAAGGCTATCGGTGGCCCGTTTCCACAGGTGCTGTTTTGCCCGACCGGCGGCATTGATGTCGATTCTGCTGTTCAATATTTGGCATTACCCAATGTAGCCTGTGTAGGTGGCTCATGGTTGGCACCTGCCACCTTGATTGCCCAGAAAAACTGGGCCAAAATCAAACACCGCGCCGAGCTTGCCTGCAAGCTGCTCGTGTTTAGTCATAAAATTTGATTTGCGCCATTCCACTTCCCTTTCCCCTTCCCAATCTCGTGCCCCTCACACCATCAAAATAGACTAAGCCATGAATATCGAATCCAGCCTTCCTGAATGTCGTGCCTTGGTTTTATTTGGCGCCACGGGCGACTTGGCCAAACGAATGCTGTGGCCGTCTCTTTACGCTTTGGACTGCGATCAATTATTGCCCGCGAATTTTCAACTGATCGGCGCCGCCACCTCGCCGCTTTCAGCGCAAGATTTTATTGCCAAAGTAAAAGAATCGATTCAGACCTCAGCGAACAAAGAGCTTTATAGCGATGTCGCATTCGAGACGTTTGCAAAGCGCATTAGCTACGTGCCGGTGGATATCAAAGCCGCAGGCGGATTGGAACCGTTGCGAGCGGTGCTGGCACCTGCCACTCATAACCATTCTGCAGGCGGGGTCATTTTCTACCTGTCGACCGGCCCTCAACTATTTGGCCCGATCTGTCTGGCATTGCGCGCATTAGGCATCGTCGACAAGTTGAGCCGCATCGTAGTCGAGAAGCCGATTGGCACTAACACCGACACCGCACGCATCACCAATGAAGCCATCGGGGCGGCGTTTGGCGAGGATCAGGTTTTTAGGATCGATCATTATTTAGGCAAAGAGGCGGTGCAGAATCTGCTGGCATTACGCTTCGCCAATTCAATTTTTGAGCCGCTTTGGAATGCGAACGCAATTGAGCAGGTGCAGATTACGGTTGCCGAAACGGTCGGTGTTGATGGCCGCTGGCCGTTCTACGACAGCACTGGCGCACTGCGCGATATGGTGCAAAGCCATTTGCTGCAATTGCTTTGCCTAGTCGCGATGGAGCCACCCGCCAGCTTCACCCCCTCTGCGGTGCGCAATGAAAAAGTAAAGGTGCTGTGGTCGCTTAAACCTATTGTCGGCGCCGAGGTGATGACGCAGACCGTCAGAGGCCAATATGCAGCCGGTTTTAGCGGGGGCAAGGCGGTGGTGGGCTATCAGGATGAAACCGGGGCGCATGCTAGTGTCGCCAGCGCCGCCAGTGATACCGAAACATTTATCGCCATACGCGCCGAGATCGATAACTGGCGCTGGGCAGGTGTGCCGTTTTATCTGCGTACCGGTAAACGCATGCAAGACCGCATGAGTGAAATCGTGATCCAGTTCAAGCCGGCGCCGCATAATATTTTTGCCGACATCGGCGCGACCTTGGCACCCAATACGCTACTGATTAAATTACAGCCCGATGAAAAAATCACGCTTACCCTGATGCATAAAAAGCCGGGCGTGAATGAAACCCGGCTTGGTGAAGTCGGCCTCAATCTATCCGTCGGTGAGGCCTTCGGCCAGGGTCGTCGGCGCATTGCCTATGAGCGTATGTTGCTGGATGTATTGCGCGGCAATTCAGCGCTATTCGTGCGGCGCGACGAAGTAGAAGCATCATGGAAATGGATTGACGGCATTATTGACGGCTGGCGTACCGCAAGCTATCAAGCCAAGCCCTACAGCGCGGGTAGCTGGGGGCCAACTGCCGCGATTGCCCTCACCGAACGGCATGGACATTCCTGGCACGAGTAATAAAACAGCCAACTTGGTAGCGAACATAGCGGCCAAAAATGTGAACAGCAGCGTGGTTTGCAACTCAGTTCGCATCGTGGTTATATTTCGCCGCGCCAATCGTAGCCCAGCGCGTTAAATCGCGCCCTCACCCCTTCAAATACTGTCTCAGGCAGCGGCCCGGCTTCAATGAGCGCCACGTTATGGCGCAGATGTTTAACCGATAATGTGCCGACAATCGCAGCGCTCACATTCGGCGCAAAGGTGCTGAAACGCAGCGCTAATTCATCCCATGGCATATCACCTGCGTCGAGCGCCATAGCCTGCATACGTGTCCAATAAGTCTCGCAATAGTTGCCCTGTGGGCGCTCGGCAAAGCGCCACGGCACATTGCCGAGCGCGCGCTTGGCAATCACACCCATGCCGTGCGCACCTGCTGCGGGCAGTGATGTGGCAAGGCTCATTTGATCAAATAGATTTACCGAACATTCAACGCTGCCAAATTTTTTACCTGCGTCACTACCGTCAGCAACTGTTATATCGCCCAACCCGACGGCCCACGCCAGTTCTTCATTTTCCCCTGAATAAGCCGCCACCCGAATCTTGCCCTGCTCGCGCGCTTTAAGCAGCGCCTCAATCACGCCATTCTCCGCCAAGGTCTGGATCGGGCAGGAATGCAAATGGACAATATCGAGCACATCAGTTTTTAGATTGCGCAAGGCCAAATCAATACCGGCCAGTATGCAATCGTAAGTCCAATCCGCTTGCCCTGGCACCCCGTAACCTACCTTGGTTGACAGCACAAATTCCTGGCGACGGTGGGCAAGATGCCGACCGATGCGCTTTTCAGACAGCCCATAGCTACGCGCAGTATCAATCAAGGTAATACCCAAGTCCAAAGCGGTATTGAGCAGCTCGCCTACCTCAGCCTCGCTTTGATTGGCCTCGCCAATTTGGCCCGCACCTAAACCCAGTACAGATACTGAAAGGCCGGTCAGGCCAAACGCTCGTTGCTGCATGGATGTCTGCTCCGAAAAATGGGTTTAAAGAAAATAAGGTTTGGCCGTACCCGCCAAGCAACGCTGCAATTATGGCGCGGAAATGGCGCTACAATCGATGATGCACATAACTTTTCGCGAGCTTTAATGTCACCTTTTGATAGTCCCCGACTCATTGCTGATATCGGCGGTACCTACGCACGGTTTGCACTCGAGACAGCGCTGGGTGAATTCACGCAAATAGCCTCGCTGCGTTGCGCCGACCATGCTGATTTTCATGCGGCGGTAACAAGCTATCTAGCCACGCTCAAGCCGGTACATGTTGAGCATGCTGCCGTCGCCATTGCCAACCCGGTTGATGGCGACCTGGTGCGCATGACTAACTACCATTGGCAATTTTCCATTGAGCAAATGCGCCAGCAAATGGGCTGGGATACGTTGGTAGTGGTCAACGACTTCACCGCTTTAGCGATGGCCTTACCCCGCTTGGGCCAGCGCGATGTGCGTCAGGTCGGGGGTGGCAAGGCACATAAGCAAAGTGTCATCGGCCTGCTCGGCTCCGGTAGTGGCCTAGGGGTTTCAGGCTTGATTCCCGCTGGTGATGGCTGGATTTCTCTCGGCTCTGAAGGCGGCCATAGCAGCTTCTCACCGCGCGATGAGCGCGAGATTGCAGTGCTGCGCTACGCGTGGAAGCATTTTGATCACGTCTCGTTTGAGCGCCTGCTGTCAGGCCCGGGCCTGGAGTTAATGTATCGTGCCATGGCCGAGCATGCGGGCGTGGCCGCGCAAAATTTATCTGCACCTGAAATTACGCAGCGCGCGTTGGACCAAAAAGATCCGGTTTCGGTTGCAACGCTGGAGGTATTTTGTGCGCTGCTCGGTACGGC
>JAYWCO010000078.1:0-8238 GCA_043780475.1 Burkholderiales bacterium
AAAAAGGGGAGGCGCAGGTCACCTTGAGCGTGGAAATTTATTACTAGCGCACGTCCGACAGCAAGGCGAGTTAGTCACCGCTCACGAAATAATAAATGCTGTGACTGCTCCCTTTTTAAAGGGAGGTCGGGAGGGATTTTCGGTTTAACCACCAGGGCAATATCAGCCACGGCGCGGCTGCCTCATACATAGAAGCGCCATGCTACCGTCTCAAGGCTATTGTAGGAATTCTCCTAGCAGACGCACCGCATTCTGATGAATCTTTCAGCATTTGCTGCTATGTGGTGAAGCCATTTTTCGCGATACTTCGTTCAGTCAACTTAAGCACTCGCTTAAAAATCCGAAAAACAAGGCTGGCGTGGATTGCCCCCTTTGGGAGGAACGCTATGAAGGTTTTTATTATTGAAGATTCTGCGTTAATGAATACACGCATAGCCGAGGCGGCCATCAGCGTTGATGGGGTGCAGATCACCGGGAATGCGGGTGACGTGAACAGCGCCTATCGCGGCATTCGCGAAACCCTGCCCGATGCCTTAGTCGTCGATATTCAATTGCTTGATGGCAGCGGTTTGACGGTGTTAAAGCAGATCAAGCAAGAGCGCCCCGAGATCAAATCGGTGGTGCTCAGTAACTCATCAACCAGCCAATATAGGCACGTCGCCTTCACCTCGGGGGCCGATTACTTCCTCGATAAATCCACTGAATTCAGTCGGCTTGCCGAGATTCTGACTGACTGGCAATTACACTAGTCCCGCTCATTTCCCACCTCTCTTTCCGCCGCTACGCCTATCTGTTGAATTAAATTTCCAAGGAGCATCATCATGATTGCCATGCCTATTGAATCCGCAGAGTCCGCGTTAGCACCTTGCATTTCAACCTTACCTGCACGCAACGATAATGACGACAGCGGCTGGTGCTCGTTACCTGATATTTGCCGTTTGTTGGGCATTGCCGATTTCAGTGGGCCTTGCGACAGCCGGTTTCAGCGTCGCCGCGTCAAGGCGGGCCAATGGGTATTCAGTGCAGGCGAAAAATTTAATGCCGTATTCATTGTTTATGCCGGATTTCTGAAAACCTTGTTGATGGATGATGATGGCAATCAGCAAATTCTGGGCTTTCCCATGAAGGGCGATCTGCTCGGTATCGATGGATTGCACAATCAGCAGTATGCCTCGCAGGCGGTGGCGTTGACCGATTGCGATCTGGTGGTGATCCCCTTTCATGAATTAACCACTCTGGGACATGAATATGTCACGCTGGAAAATTGGCTTTATCGCACCGTGGGCCGCGAGCTGGTGCGCGAACATGGCGTGGTGGGCTTGCTCGGCACCATGGGGGCTGAGGCCAGAGTTGCGCGTTTCTTGGTCGCGCTATCAGCACGTTTTGCCGCGATTGGCTATTCACCCAGCTGCTTTAATTTACGCATGACGCGACAGGAAATCGGCAGCTACCTCGGCTTGACGCTGGAAACTGTTAGCCGTTCCCTATCGGCGCTGCATGACGCGGGGCTTATTCATATCAACCAGCGCGCGGTCGAGGTCAGGGATTTTGCGTCCTTGCGCTCGTTACAAAAAATACCGTCGATCACCAAGATACAGCGTCAAGCCGCCAGTCATGAAGTCAGCTCGCTAGCGCCGCCATTGAAGGTAAATCGCCCTCAATTGATGTGGGCCGGGCTCAGCGCAGTGCCGGCTTAATCATACGGCCACATTGCAAGGGAACGTATTTGCCTGCCTTGCCAATACCCCAGTACCCACCTACACTCTACGGAATCTTTTAACCACTCTACTATCTCCCCCGCTTTCCTACACCCGCCATGAATTATTCTGAGCCTGCTCTGCCGTCAACCCAAGCCTCGCAGGCCATGGATGATGCTATCAATAGTCAGGCGCGCAGCGAGCGTCGGCTGGCGGCGATGGTTGAGACAACGACTGACGCGATTCTGATGATCGATCATGCGCAAAAAATTACGCTGGTCAATCAGGCCACGGAAAAAATGTTTGGCTATTCGCGGGATATGCTGATGGGGCAAGGCATCGAAATGCTGATCCCGACACGCTTTCACGGCGGCCATCATCATCACGTTGAACGCTTCGGACAAACCGGTAATAGTGTGCGCCGCATGGGTGGCGAAACCAATGTGGTGGGCTTGCGCGCTAACGGTGAAGAGTTTTCCATTGACGCGTCCATTTCGCATTTACTGGAAGGCGGCAAACCTTTTTACACGGTGATTTTGCGCGATATTACGGAACGCCAACAGGCGCTGCATGATCTGAAAATCTCGCGCGAATACCTGCGCAACCTTTACGATGGCTTGCAAACTATTCGTGAGGAAGAACGTAAGCGTATCGCCCGCGAGCTGCACGATGATTTAGGGCAAACCCTGGGCGCGATGCGTATTGACCTGACGCTACTGCGAAAATCATTGCCGGTTGACGCAACTGCGGTCACCAAAAATGCGGCCGTTATCGACAGCCTGTTGCTGAGCGCCATCACGTCGGTGCGCCGGATTTCGTCGGATCTTCGCCCACGCCCGCTGGATGATCTGGGACTGGTCGCCGCGCTACAAATGCTGGCGGAGGAATTTTCCCAGCGCCACCACATCAGGTGTGATGTCGAGACGCGCGTTGATGAGCTGCCCTTACCAGATCAGATCGCTTCACCGCTATTCCGGATGGTGCAGGAGTCACTCAACAATGTGGCAAAACATGCTGAGGCCACGCATGTGCGCATCGAAATTATAAAAAACGAGAATGGTTTATCACTACGCATCGCCGACAATGGCCGCGGTCTCAGTGCGGCGGACACTAAAAAATCTGCATCATTCGGCTTGATCGGGATGCGTGAGCGCGCCCGGGCCATGGGCGGCAGCTTTGAGGTGAATAGCGACGCCAACAAAAATAACGAACAAAGTTGCGGCACCACGATAGATATCTCGGTGCCGCTTCCTGCAGCGGGCAGCAGCACTTAAATAGCGTTTAAGTCCAACAGGCAGCTAGCCCAAGAGTTTGTCATGAATAGTCGGGGCAGTACCGACCGCCAGAAAACAGCTCATCGCACTCGCCATCGCCGCAATCGCCCACAGCACAAAAAAGCCGAGGGAATAAATCGTGGAGCGTGAGGCCTGCACATGATTGCCAAGCACGGTCAGCTCCATCGGATCGATCAAGGTAAAAGCAATGCCCACGCCGATGCCTGCGGCGATAATCGATGGCCACAAAATCCACATTATTTGCTTAAGCATAAGGGGCTTTATTAATCATCTGCTGCTTTCAGCGCATCACTGCCCAGCACAAATTTTGCGGGCATCGCACCCTTGATGACCACGCTAGTCGCGAGGCGCCAGGTATGTAATGCATCATCCAGGGTCACGTACCATTTGCCGGACGCAAGTGGGGTGAGTGCACCAATGAAGGTGGTCTGGTCGGCTCGTTGCAATAACACCTGGCGATCATAGCCACTCACCGTGGCGCGCGACAGGCTGAGGGTTAATACCTTGACGTCAGCCGGTGCGCGCGGCATCTCCACCACCACCCGGCCCCGTGCGGCATCGATCAAGCCTTCGGCACGATAGCCCGCCTTTTTCGCCGCAAAATCGCGTGATAAATCTTTATTCACGCCGAGCCCCTGCTTGTAGTAATCATCCACCACCAGGCCGTCATGCGTGCGCACGGCGATGATGGCAGTACTGATACCGGCGACAACAACAATGGCCGGGCCGGACATAAGCAGCCACGGCCACGGCTCGCGGTACCAAGGTTTGGGCGTGGCCAGGGGCTTTATCAAGGGCGCTTTCATAGAGGTGCTTTCAAGTTATAACGTCGCCACACTAACGATTAAAGAAAGTCGCTTTTTCATGAATCAAAAATTCACCCGGCGCCTCGCGCCCATCGGCATCAACCGCCACTACCTGAAATTCAATCCGGGTCGTGCCGCGGGCGGCTAAGGCGGGGTCAGCCCGCACATTAAGCGCGATAGTTCTTGAGGCGGCCGAGGCAATTTCCTGCGGCTGATTAAAGCCGACAATCTGCAACCCTTCCATGCCCGTCACGTGAACCATGAAACGCTGTGCTTTCTCCTGCGTGTTCATGATGTGCAAGCGATAAATATTTTCAATCAAGCCGCCCTCTACCTCGCGTGACATCGCACCGCGATCACGAATCACATCCACCTTGACCGGCACCCGATACCACAGCGTCACCCCGGTGGCGATAATAATGGCCCACAGCAACACGGTGTAAAGAACGACGCGCGGACGAAACACCCGCTTCATCATTTCGTGCCAGCCAAAATGCTCATCAACAGAATTCAGGGTTGCATAGCGAATCAGCCCACGTGGATAACCCATCTTGTCCATCACCTGATCACAGCCGTCGATGCAGGCCGCACAGCCGATACATTCGTATTGCTGGCCATCGCGAATATCAATGCCCGTCGGGCAGACTTGCACACAGATATTGCAATCCACACAATCACCCAGGCCCAGCGCCTTGTAATCAGCCTTGCGCCCGCGTGAACCGCGCGGCTCACCCCGCCCTTCATCATAGGTAATCACCAGCGTATCGCGATCAAACATCGCGCCCTGAAAGCGCGCGTAGGGACACATATATTTGCACACCTGCTCGCGCAACCAGCCCGCATTGCCATAGGTCGCAAAGCCATAAAATAGAATCCAGAACACTTCCCATGGCCCGATTGATAATTGCCAAATTGACAGGCCTAGCTCACGAATTGGCACGAAATAGCCCACCAAGGTAGCACCAGTCCAAAGTGAAAGTGCAATCCAGACGCCATGCTTGGCGGCCTTTAGGCTCAACTTCCTTGCCGATATTGGAGTTTGGTCTAATTTTTTCTGCGCCACGAAGTCGCCTTCAATCTTGCGCTCAATCCATAAAAACATTTCGGTATAGACGGTTTGCGGACACGCATAGCCGCACCAGAGCCGCCCTGCAACAGCGGTAAACAGAAACAAGGAAAACGCCGAGATCAGCAACAGCACCGTCAGATAAATAAAATCCTGCGGCCAAAATACCAGGCCAAAAATAAAAAATTTGCGCGCTGTCAAATCAAACAACACCGCCTGACGATCATTCCACATCAGCCACGGGGTACCGTAGTAAACCAGCTGCGTCGCAAAAATAAGTACCCAGCGCCAGCTCGCAAACCAACCGGTCACCGCGCGCGGATAGATTTTTTTATGAATCTCGTACAGCGGCTCGCTGACATCAGCTATAGCAATAATCGGGATGACTTTATTCACTAAGCTATGCCCGTACTCGCTATGGCTTGGCCTGACTTGCGACTGCTGGCGCGAGTGTTGGCAATTTTGGAGGCATTCCACCACCCAAGCTATAGACATACGCCGCCAGCAAATGCACCTTGGCCTCACCCAGGCGCTCCAGCTGGGCAGGCATTATGTTGTTGCGGCCTAGCCGTATCGTCTCGGCGATTGTCTCCTCGCTGCTGCCATAAAGCCAAATTTTATCGGTCAGGTTGGGCGCACCCAGCGCCTGATTGCCTTTGCCCTCCGGGCCATGGCACGCTGCACAAATCGCAAATTTGTCCTTACCGGCAGCCGCCAAGTTAGCGTCATGCTTTAACCCCGAGAGCGAACGCACATAGTTCACCATGGCCGGTAGCGCCGCTTCACCGCCGATGGCGTCCACCATCGGCGGCATCACGCCATTACGGCCCAGGCGTAACGTGGTTTCAATGGTCGCGGGATCACCGCCATATAACCAATCAGCATCGCGTAAATTCGGAAAGCCTTTCCCGCCGCCCGCGTCCGAGCCGTGGCACTGCGCACAGTTATTCAAAAATAAGCGCTGACCAATATCGTTAGCGGCCGCATCTTTCGCGAGCACCGGTATTTCAACCTGTGCATATTTGGCAAAGAGCGGGCCATACTCGTCATCTGCTTTTTTAACTTCGCTATCGAATTGTCCGGTTGAGGTCCAGCCAAATACCCCGGCAAAATTTCCCAGCCCAGGATAAAACACCAAATAGCCCAGTGAAAATGCAATGGTGATATAGAACAGCCACATCCACCAGCTCGGCATCGGGTTGTTGTATTCCACCAAATCCTCATCCCAGACATTGCCATGCAGCTTAACCTTCTCGCCGTTGGAAGGCCGTTTCATCGTCTGCATACGCAGCAGTACACCGCAGCCGATAATCGATAGCACGGACACAATCGCGATGAACCAGTGCCAAAAATTGCTGGTGAAATCACTCATCGTAAATTCCTTCCGTCAGCTTGCTCAGCGGGGGGTGCGTTGGTGCCATCAGCCTGCTTTACGGGCAATTCATCCTTATCCGCAAACGGCAGATTGGCGGCCTCATCAAAGGCGGCTTTTTGTTTGCTGTTATAGGCCCATATCACCACGCCGATAAAAGCGATAAATGACAGTGCGGTCACGATCACACGAAAATCACTCAGGTCCACGGACGGCTCCTATCGGGTTGATTTCAGCGCTGTACCCAGCACTTGCAGGTATGCAATCAAGGCATCTTCATCCGTCTTGCCTGCAACGTCGGCACTTGCACCTTTGATTTCATCGTCGGTGTAGGGGACCCCGACCGAGCGCAGTGCGCGCATCCGTGGCGCAGACTCTGCCGGATCCAGCTTTTGTTGTTGCAGCCAGGTGTAGGCCGGCATATTGGATTCCGGCACCAGATCACGCGGCTGGCGCAAATGCAGGCGATGCCATTCATCACTGTATTTGCCCCCAACACGGTGCAGGTCGGGCCCGGTGCGCTTGCTGCCCCACTGGAACGGATGGTCATAGACAAATTCACCCGCAACCGAGTAATGGCCATAGCGTTCAGTCTCGGCGCGCAACGGCCGGATCATTTGCGAATGGCAGTTATAGCAGCCTTCACGGGTGTAAATATCACGGCCTGCCAATTGCAGCGGGGTGTACGGCTTGAGACCACTCACCGGCTCGGTGATCGAGCGCTGGAAAAACAGCGGCACAATTTCCACCAGCCCGCCGACACTGACCACCAACACAATCAGCAGCACCATCCAGCCAATATTTTTTTCAATACTTTCGTGGTTGAATTTCATCATTCAATCTCCGTGCGCAGACGCGGTCTGCTCACCGCTCATGACTAGATTCGGATGGGTTGACAGCACAGGCGGTGTAGGTGGCATAAGCGGAATCGGTGCATCATAAGCGCTGCCCATCATCACCGTGCGGGCGACGTTGTAGGTCATGATCAGCATGCCGATAAAAAACATCGTGCCGCCAACGAGACGAATTGTCCAGTATGGATAACTGGCCTTGACGCTTTCAACAAAGCTGTAAGTGAGCGTGCCATCCGCGTTTACCGCACGCCACATTAGCCCCTGCATCACTCCCGATATCCACAGCGCGGCGATATATAGAACCACCCCGGTGGTGGCGATCCAGAAATGAATCGAGATCAGGCGCACGCTGTACATGGCTTTCAAACCATACAGCCGCGGAATCAGATAATAAATCGAGCCAAACGTAATGAACGCGACCCAGCCCAGCGCACCGGAATGCACATGGCCAATAATCCAGTCGGTATAGTGCGCCAGACCGTTAACCGTCTTGATTGACAGCATCGGCCCTTCAAAAGTGGACATGCCATAAAACGACAGCGACACGATGAGGAATTTAAGAATCGGATCGTCGCGCAGCTTGTGCCATGCACCCGACAGCGTCATCATCCCGTTAATCATGCCGCCCCAGCTTGGGGCCAACAGTATCAATGAAAAAACCATGCCCAATGACTGCGCCCAATCCGGTAGCGCGGTGTAATGCAGGTGATGCGGACCCGCCCACATATAGGTGAAAATCAGCGCCCAGAAATGCACTACCGAAAGTCGATAGGAATACACCGGCCGTTCCGCCTGCTTCGGCACAAAGTAATACATCATGCCGAGGAAACCTGCCGTTAAAAAGAAGCCCACCGCGTTATGCCCGTACCACCATTGCACCATCGCATCCTGCACGCCCGCATAAGCAGAATAGGATTTCCAAAAGCTGGCGGGCACCGCGGCGCTATTGACAATATGCAGGATCGCAACGGTCACAATGAAGGCCCCGTAAAACCAGTTTGCCACATAAATATGCGCAGTCTTGCGCTTCACGATGGTGCCAAAAAACACCAGCGCATACGCCACCCAGACGACCGTAATCAGGATATCGATCGGCCACTCCAGCTCGGCATATTCCTTGGCCTGGGTATAACCGAGCGGCAGGGTAA
>JAYWCO010000079.1:0-3966 GCA_043780475.1 Burkholderiales bacterium
AATCATCGTGCGGGCCGCAATCGCGGCATCATTGAACACACAGAATCCCTCGCCCCGATCATAAAACGCATGATGGGTGCCGCCCGCTAAATTCGCCGCCGCACCTTCGCGCAACGCCGCGCGACAGGCCGCAATGGTCGCGCCTGATGAGCGCTTTGAACGCTCCACTAATTGCGGCGACCACGGGAAGCCAATCGCACGTATTTCGGCAGCGCTTAACTCCCCTCGCTCAACCCGCAATACATAATCAGGCGCATGAGCGCAGGTGAGTTCAGCGAAACTGGCAGCGGGCGGAATACAGAAATCGCCGTGAGCAAACTGCCCGCTTGAGTTGAGGCGTTCGCGGAGCAAACGATATTTTTCCATCGGGAAACGATGCCCTGACGGCAGCGGCAGGACGAATTCATCGCAGTAAAAAAGCTTCACGGTTTCAGCACGGACAGCGATGGCATTGAGCAGATAGAACAGATAGGCGACGCAAAGCGGAACACAAAACTACTGGGCCGGCGGCGCCACCTTGAGCACTTCTTCAAGCGTGGTGAGGCCCTGCGCGACTTTCATCGCACCCGATAACCTGAGCGGCTTCATGCCGGCCCGGTAAGCCTCAGCCGTAATCGCGGCGAGGTCGGCGTTATCAACAATCAAGCGCTTCAGGTTTTGATCGAGAATCAAAATTTCATAAATACCGACGCGGCCCATATAGCCAGTGTTGCGACATTCCAGACAGCCTACGGGTCGGTAAATTTCTTTCGGTGCTTCACCTTTCCAGGGCGACACGGTGTTGTGCCAAAGTTTGATTTCTTCAGGATCAACAAACGGCTCCTTTTCCTTGCAATGCGGGCACAAGGTACGCACCAGCCGCTGCGCCATCACCCCCAGCAGGGTAGAGTTAATGAGGTACGATGCGGCCCCCAGATCCAGCAAACGCGCGACCGCCGTGGGCGCGTCGTTGGTGTGCAAGGTAGAAAGCACCAGGTGCCCAGTCAGCGCAGATTGAATCGCCATTTCGGCGGTTTGCAGATCGCGAATCTCACCAATCATGATGATGTCCGGGTCTTGTCGCATCAGCGCACGCACACCTTCAGGAAAGCCTAGGTCAATCTGATGTTGTACCTGCATTTGATTAAATGCGGGCTCGACCATTTCAATCGGGTCTTCAATAGTGCAAACATTGACCTCCGGTGTGGCGAGCATTTTGAGGGTGGAATATAGCGTAGTGGTTTTACCTGAACCCGTCGGCCCGGTCACCAGCACAATACCGCCCGGATGGCTAATTAACCGCTTCCATTTTTCAAAATCATCCGTTGAAAAACCCAGCTCCGAAAAATCCCGCACCAGCACATCCGGGTCAAAAATACGCATCACCAACTTTTCACCGTGCGCGGTAGGTAAGGTCGATAGCCGCAATTCAATTTCTTCGCCATCGGGCATCCGGGTTTTGATACGACCATCCTGCGGACGGCGTTTTTCTACCACATCCATGCGGCTTAAAATTTTGATACGTGAGGTCATCGCCGCGGCCACCGTGGCCGGCACCTGATAGACCTGATGCAATACACCGTCAATGCGGAAGCGAATCGTCGCGACTTCACGGCGCGGCTCAACATGAATATCACTGGCACGCTGATCAAACGCGTATTGCCACAACCAATCAACCAGATGCACGATATGGTGATCATTTGCATCCAGCGTACGGCCAGCTTTGCCTAGCTCAACGAGCTGCTCAAAATTACTGATGCTGCTGGTGACGCCCTCTTCCTTTTTGCCGCGCTTGACGGAGCGGGCGAGGTTATAAAATTCCCCCACATAGCGCGCAATATCAAGCGGATTGGCCACCACCATTTGAATATTGAGGCGCAGCATATCGCCTAGATCGCGCTGCCAGCTGGTGACGAAAGGCTCACAGGTGGCAATAATCGCATCGCGACCATTGATCTCCACCGGCAGGATATTGCGCTTGGCCGCGTAATCAGAGGACACCACTTCAGTCACCGCGCCCATATCAATTTTGAGGGGATCAATATGGTAGTAAGGCAACTGTACTCGACCGGCTAACCACTCAGTGAGCTTTTCAATATCGAGCGCACGGTTAGGCGGCTTTAATGATTTGATGCGCGCCTTGGTCACAATGACGAGCGGATGATCGTCAGTCGGCGTGGTGCGTTGATCATGCGCGAGCTTGTCGGCGACATCCTGCGCGATCAAACCGTCTTCAACCAGGGCTTCAAGCGTCTCGCGCAAGGTCACATAGCGATCAGACTTGGTGCCTTTGACCAAGGGCACTAACTTGGGCATGGTGATGACTGTAGCGGGAGTAGCCATATGAGTTTTAGTTACGACAGTTTTAGTTGCGAGAGTTTTAGTTATTAGAGTTTTTACGTCGGTGTGAATATCGAGTGCCGCACCATTAGTCTAGCTATAGTACTGCGATGATTTGCCCCTGTGTTGCCGTTGCGTAACTATCGCTATGGTAGCGCGATGGTTGCCACCATGCCATACAATGCAAAAGCAGCTTTTCTGCCTCTCCACCTTCCTGCCTACTTTACAGGCGTACACGCAAACCACCATGATAGTTTTGTCATGAATAAATTTCATCTTGGTAGCAGCCAATCTCATGCTCCCTCTTTCCCCAGGTCTGATTAAGCCATGAAATTATCATCACCTTTCACCACATTACTCAAACCTCTCTCGCTATGCATAGCCGCCAGCATGCTCCTGATATTAATGCTCGGCACGGGCTGCTCAACCCTGTCATTTACTGATCGGGCAACCGTACCGGCATTCATCGTCGCCGCGCCGCTGCCCACCGCTGATTTACAGGCAAACCTGCTACCACACACCGAGGGCTGTCTTCAATGGTATGTAAAAATGGATGACGCTATTGACGCTGCAGGTGTGCGCGATGGCAGCGCACATCGGATGGATGGCTTCCCGCATTTACGGGTGGATCGTTTTGCCGCATCGTTTCGCGAGCAGGCTCGCCAGCAGCCCAATATGATGACCGTGCTGCTGCGGTATGCCAGCGACCTTGATCTGGCCACGCGTGAAAAGGAATTAGCTAATTTACCCATGGCATGGCGCACCTCGCTGGCTGTCAATAATTTGTCAGCGTTGCGCGATGCGCTTGAGCGTTGCTCCCAAGCGCTAGTGCGGCATGATCTTGCCATGCCATCCCGACAGGAGGCGCTGCTTGCGCAATGGCAAGTGCCTGATCACTACAGCAACTGGCAACGCACGCTGGGTCTTTACCCGCTCACCTCGATGCCGTTTTTTCAAGGCGTAAGCAACTGGCAACGCGCAACCGGAAATATTTTCGCGAACCCGCTCTCCTCAATTAGCCAAACACCGTCCCGCAATCCACCTAATTTCATCCGCTATCGGCCCGATCTTGCTGATGACGCATCAAACAATATTGGCGTAAAATTCGCATCCAGCCTGCGCAACATGCTGGACATACCGCAGCTATCGGAGGCCGATTGGACAACACTTCTGCATCGTTATGCGCCGGTGTTCGAGATTGAAACAGCAGGAGAATTTGATCGTATTGGCCAACTGCAATTTAACCCGCAGGGACAGCTTGGGGTCAATGTGGCAACACCGGTGAGCTATCAACGCATCGGCTTTACCCGCATCAACGGCCGCACCCATGTACAAGTTACTTACGGCGTCTGGTTTTCTGAACGGCCACCGCAAGGTCGGTTTGACCTGCTGGCCGGAAGCCTTGATGGGGTGATGGTGCGGATCACGCTTGATCATGACGGCGCACCGCTATTGGTAGACAGCATTCACGCCTGTGGTTGTTATCATCTGTTTTTTCCCACGCCACGCCTGCTGCCACGGCCACCGCCAACCACCCGCACTGAATGGGCCTTCATGCCCAAAACCCTGCCCGCCATGGCGATAGGACAAAGTGTTGTAGTCAGGCTCGCGTCGGCCACGCATTATTTGACCGATATTCGCCCGCTC
>JAYWCO010000080.1:0-1904 GCA_043780475.1 Burkholderiales bacterium
GATGCAAATTACCAAGGCGAAGTTGCCGAACGCTGGCGCTATGTCGACGGCAGCGGCGAAATTGGCGTAATTTCAAGCGTCACGCAGGCTTTCTGCGGCACCTGCACGCGGGCGAGATTGTCTACCGATGGCTCACTATTTACCTGCCTGTTTGCGCAGAAGGGCTATGACTTAAAATCGTTGCTGCGAAGTGGTAAAAGTGATGTTGAAATTCGTGATTCGATTGCGGGGATTTGGCAACACCGGACGGATAATTATTCTGAAATTCGTACAGCTGAAACCGCAAAAGAGCGGAAGGTTGAAATGAGTTTTATTGGGGGCTGAAACATGGTTTTAATTCTTGTTCATCTATCAACGAGGTGACGTCGTTGCGCAACGTGACCTACCGAAATCCCTTAACTGATTATTAACATGCACATCCCCGCCCTCCTTCAGTTCCTAAAAGAACTCACCGAAAACAACAATCGTCCGTGGTTTTTGCATAACAAACCGCACTACGACATCTTGCGCGAGGAATTCATCGAGCTCGTCGGTGAGGTCGGGGCGAAGGTGGCGAAATTCGACAAAGACTTGGGTCCGTTTGAGCCCAAGAAAGCGGTCTTTCGCATTTATCGCGATGTGCGTTTTGCGAAAGACAAAAGCCCGTACAAAAATCATATCGGCGCCGTGTTGGGGGCGCGCACCACCGACAAGTCGCGGCCAGTTTATTACTTCCACGTCGATCACAGAGGCAATTTACTGACCGCTTGCGGCGTTTATATGCCCGACACTGCGGCAGTTAAAAAAATTCGTGATGACATCGTGGCTGAACCCGCAAAATTTTCAAAAATATTGAAAAATAAAGCTCTCAACGATACCTTCGGCGGCCTGATGGAGCACGATCGGATGGTGCGTCCACCAAAGGGCTATGCGGCTGATTTGCCTCATATCGAATTCATCAAAAATCGACATTTTTTATGCGAAACATCGGCCAGCTTAAATAAGCGCGTGCCAAAAGATTTGGCACGCGAAATTGCCGGCAATTTTGAAGCGGGGTTACCACTGATGAAATGGTTGCGAGAGGCCACAGCGCAGACCTAATTTTCGCAAACTCATTCACTGGCGTGCTTTCTGGAGCATTTGTGCTTGCTAAAGTCCGCCAATAATAGGGTTTATTTTCTAAAGACCTATCGTCATCTATTTCCGTAAAACATGAAAACCCTTGTTGCTCTATCCCTTCTCATTGCGCCGTGGCTCATCTTTGCCGCCATCGCGATTAATCTCGGCCGACCCAGCACCATCGGATTATTGGTGACCCTGATCGTTTCCGCGTTTGGCCTCACGCTGCTTATAACTAAGAAAAAATAATGTCTCGACCCACCCTCACGCACGCGGCGCGGCCGGCGACTTTTACCGTTGACGCCGTCGATGAAAATGGGCTAACTCAGCCCACCCCGATTGCGGGTGAGCACCCGTTGACGATCTATGTCGATAAACGAGAAATTCTGACGATCATGACGCTCGGCGCGGCTCCCGAGGCGCTGGTGATTGGCTATTTGCGCAATCAGCGGTTGCTGGAATCCATTGACGAAATCGTTTCAGTGCAAGTCGACTGGGAGGTCAATGCCTGCTCGGTCACGACGCAAAGCGGCCTTAAAAATCTCGATGAAAAAATGGCCAAGCGCACCAAGACCACGGGCTGCGGCGAAGGCACGGTGTTTGGCGATTTGATGGCCGATTTGGAGAATATTCAATTGCCAAGTGACATTCAAATCCCGCAAAGCACGCTCTACACCTTGCTCAATAATGTGCGAATTCACGAATCAATCTATAAACAGGCGGGTGCCGTTCACGGCTGCGCGCTGGGCAATACCAACGGCGACATTGTGACCTTCGTTGAGGATGTTGGCCGCCATAACGCCGTG
>JAYWCO010000081.1:0-22877 GCA_043780475.1 Burkholderiales bacterium
ATGCTTTGTATTTGTCTGCCACCGATCTCTGGGGATTCAATCCATGACTACATCCGGTTTTTTTCGTACCGCACCTGCCAAGACACGTCATTTAGTGGCCCTTAATTTCATCGTCGCTCTCATTACCATCATGGCCGGCGCAGCATGGCTCATGTCTGCCAGCGCCCCGGTGTTCGCGCAAGAATCCGTGCGCCCGGAAATCGGCAAGCCGCTGCAGGCCGCCAATGAGCTGATGCGTGCGAATAAATTCAGGGAAGCGCTCGCCAAGGTTCGCGAAGCGGAGAGCGCGCCGAATCGTACGGCGCAGGAAAATTATTTAATCGACAGCACGCGTGGCTCGGCTGCGTCTGGCGCACGCGATAACGAAACCGCGATTCGCTCGTTTGAAGCCGTGATCAGTTCTGGCAAAGCCCCGCCCGCCACCCAGCTTAAAATTATGGAAGCGCTGGTCGGCATGCAATACAGCGCCAGAAATTATCCCGCCGCGATTCAGTTGGCGACGCGCTATTTAAGCGGCGGCGGCGGTAGTGGCCAGGTGCGTACCTTGCTTATCCAATCGTATTTTCAGGGCGGCGATTTTAGTAACGCGGCCAAGGAATCGTTAGCCGATATTCAGGCCGATGAAAAAGCCGGACGTGCTCCGTCCGAGGAAAAACTACAACTGCTGGCCAATAGCTACCTGCGGCAAAAAAACAGCAGCGGCTATATTGCAACCATCGAAAAGCTGTTGAATTATTATCCGAAGAAGAGCCTGTGGGCCGATGTCGTATCGCGTCTGCAAGCCAAGCCTGGTTTTGCGGATCGGCTTTCTCTGGATGTATATCGCTTACGTTTAGCTACCGGCAATTTAAACGCCACCAATGATTTTATGGAAATGTCGCAGCTAGCCTTGCAGTCCGGGTATCCGGGCGAAAGCAAGAAGATTGTTGATGACGGCTATACCGCCGGTGCGCTCGGTAAAGGCGCCGAAGTAGATCGTCACAAACGCCTGCGTGATCTGGTCGAATCACGGGTCGCGGTGAATATCAAGGTGATTGCCGCTGGCAGCAAGGAAGAAGCCGATGCCAATGCCGCCCGCAGCGGCGATGCTTTGTTTAACCTGGGCTATAACCGCTACACCAGCGGTCAGGCCACCGCCGGTATCAGCCTGATGGAAGCAGCGATTAAAAAGAACGAGCTCAAGCGCCCCGAAGATGCCAAGCTGCATTTGGGTATTGCGTTGATTCAGTCCGGCCAAAAGGCCAAAGGCGCGGCCATGCTAAAAAGCGTTAAAGGTGATGATGGCGTAAGTGATTTGGCTAACCTTTGGGTGATTTTTTCTCGCTAGTGGGCAGTCGCTGCTGCCGGTAAAAATGACTGCCCATCACCCAGACAACGCCGCAACGCCTCACCATCGCGGCGTTTGTGTTTTTTTCACCGGTCTATCCGGTTCCGGTAAAACCACGCTGGCGAGTGCGCTCGATGCGCACCTACGCGCTGCAACCCAGCGCGCCACCACCTTGCTGGACGGCGATATTATTCGCACCCATTTGTCCAGCGAGCTTGGTTTTTCACGCGCACACCGCGATCTGAATATTCAACGTATTGGCTTTGTCGCCAGCGAGGTGGTCAAACACGACGGCTTGGTGATTGTTTCAGCGATCGCCCCGTTTGATCAAGCCCGCAAGGCCGCCCGCCAGCTTGTCACAACCTGGGGCCGCTTCTATCTGGTACACCTCGCCACGCCGCTGCAAGTCTGCGAGTCCCGCGACGTAAAGGGTTTGTATGCCAAAGCCCGCGCCGGGCTGCTGACGGGCTTTACAGGAGTCTCAGACCCCTATGAAGAGCCTGGCGATGCCGACATGACTATCGATACCTCCAAGGTAAGCCCGCAGCAAGCAGTGACCCAGATGGTTGACTGCTTGCAAGCTGACGGCGCTCTCTAGCGCCTTTTTAATGTTAGCAAGCCACGCCGTTCGCTTATCCAACCGCCATGCGCTGCGTTGATATTTTTAATGGTGATGCCGATGGCCTGATTGCGCATCATCAATATCGCCTGGCGTTTCCGGTCGCGGCTGAATATTTAAGTCTGATTACCGGCACCAAGCGTGATGTTGCGCTGGTGGGCCGCGTGGATCCGCGCAAGGCTGATGAAGTCACGATCTTCGATATTTCATACGATCAGAACGCGGTCGCCACCGCGCATTTATTGGCGCAGGGTATCCGCGTCCGTTACTTCGACCATCATCGTGCTGACCAGATGCAGGCGCACCTCAATCTTGATGCGCACATCGACACGGCACCCCACATCTGCACCAGTTTGCTGGTGGATCAGTTTCTCGGTGGCCGCTATCGCGCCTGGGCCATCACCGCCGCATTTGGCGATAACCTGATCGCCGTGGCAACCCAGCTTGCCGCGGCGCAAGCCTTTTCCAGCAGCGAAACTGTAGCGCTGCGTACGCTGGGCGAATGCCTTAACTACAATGCTTATGGCGAGTGTGAAGAAGATTTATATTTTCGCCCGGCTGAGCTAGCCGCGCGTCTCGCACCGTATGACCATCCCTTCGCCTTTATGCAGGCTGATTCTGCCTATGCCATTTTGAAAGCCGGTTTTGCTGACGACCTGCAACGAGCGATATTGGTTACACCCCATCATGCAAGCGCATCTACCGCCCTCTACCTGCTCCCGGATGCCGCTTGGGCACGTCGCGTCAGCGGCGCATTTGCCAATCATCTGGCGGTGGCCTATCCCACCCGCGCGCACGCCGTCCTCACCGTCAATCAGGATACCTGCTTTACCGTCAGTATTCGTGCGCCACTGGCCATGGCCAGGCATGCCGATCTGGTGGCTATAGCCTTTGAAGGCGGCGGCGGTCGTGCCAGCGCAGCCGGAATCAATCGATTGGCCTCAGACCAAATCGCCGCATTGGCCGCGAAAATGGAGGCGGTATTTGGTGCACACTCATCACGCCACGCATGCCTAAAGCATGACCTACAGCAGCAACATAAAATATCAATGCCAAACCAACCATAACCTCAGTCCAGTTAGAATACGGCATCGATTTTTTCTCTTCCGGTTAACGATCCCATGAAGCCATACCACGACCTGATGCGCCTCGTGCTTGAGCACGGCACCGCAAAATCTGACCGCACCGGCACCGGCACGCTGTCGATTTTTGGCCATCAAATGCGCTTCGATTTAGGCGCCGGATTTCCGCTGGTGACAACTAAAAAACTGCATCTGAAATCAATCATTCATGAACTGCTGTGGTTTTTAGCTGGCGATACCAACACTCGCTATTTGCAAGAATATGGGGTGTCGATTTGGGATGAATGGGCGGATGCCGATGGCAATCTTGGCCCCGTGTATGGCTATCAGTGGCGTTCATGGCCCGCGCCGGACGGCCGGCATATTGATCAGATCACCGAAATTATTCAGCAGATCAAGAACAATCCTGATTCACGCCGCATCATTGTGTCGGCGTGGAATGTGGCCGACATTCCGAAAATGGCGCTCGCGCCTTGCCATGCGCTTTTTCAATTTTATGTGGCCGATGGCAAGCTCTCGTGCCAGCTTTATCAGCGCAGCGCCGATATATTTTTGGGCGTGCCGTTTAATATTGCCTCCTATGCGCTGCTGACGATGATGGTCGCGCAGGTTTGCGGTTTGAAACCAGGCGATTTTGTTCACACCCTGGGCGATGCGCATCTTTATTCCAATCACCTGGACCAAGCGCGTGAGCAATTAAGCCGCGATTGTCGGACGCTGCCCACGATGAGTTTAAATGCGAGTGTCAACTCAATATTCAACTTCAGGTTTGAGGATTTCACGCTTACCCATTACGACCCACATCCGGCCATTAAAGCGCCCATCGCGATTTAGCACGATTAATTTAACATGACACTATCGCTAATCGTCGCTATGGCCCGCAACCGCGTCATCGGCCACCAGAATAAAATGCCGTGGTATCTGCCTGCCGAGCTGGCCTACTTTAAACGCATCACCCTAGGCCATCCGATTATCATGGGTCGCAAAACCTTTGAATCTATTGGCAGACCGTTGCCGGGGCGACAAAATATTGTGGTGAGTCGCAATGCAGGCTTCATCGCTGCCGGTGTGACGGTGGTGCATTCGATAAACGATGCGATAGCGCAAGCTGGCGCCGCCGATGCGTTTGTCATCGGTGGTGCAACGCTCTACCTCGAAGCCCTCCCGAACGTGGATAAACTCTACCTAACCGAAGTCGATGCTACCCCCGAAGGCGATACCTTTTTCCCCGCACTAAACGAACATGAATGGCGCGAAATATCGCGCGAACGGCGTGAAAAAGATGAGCATAATTTGCTGGCCGTTGAGTATGTCGTGCTGGATAGACTGCACAGCAGTAATAGTAATTTTATCGACAAACTCTAGCACGAGAGCGGCTTCCAAGCATTTTTTGCCTGAAGAAGCTCGTCAATTCTAGGATTTCGAATTCAACATTAGCGCTTACGTGTTTGCTTGAGCTTTGTTTTTGATGAGGGCTGGGTTGATGCCTTGGCTTCCGTCTTTGCGTTTGCTTTTATTGTTGTTTTTGTTCTAAATGCGCCGGTTGAGGACGGCTCACCCGTTTGTTGCGTCTGCTGCATCATCTTCATGGCCCACGCTGCCGGGTTCATTTCGCTGGCTAATTTTGTCAGCTCGTCCAGATTGGGCACGGGATTTTTTGTTGGCTCTTCATGTTTTTTATGATCGGCATCAGGCTGCACAGATGCAGATATGCTAGCAAATTGTTCAGCCAGCGAGTGTTGGTACTCCAGCGTTTTGATCGACAGCTCGACCACACCAACCTGTGCTTTAAGCCACATCAGCACTGTTTCCAGCTCTTGCCTTTTGCGCGCAATCTCTTTGGGGTCAAGGCTCGCCATCATCATCACGGCAGCATTATTCGCCATGCCTTCGCCTGCATGAGCAGGGTTGGTCATAAAGGGATTGAGAATATTTTGAAACAGCTCAAAATAATTCGGCAGTTGCGGTGAGGCTTTATCAGTGCTCATAGCTGCTCCTTGACACTTGTTGTCTGAGGCCTCGCCCAACCGCTACACCGGGATTATTCAGCGATCATGCTTGGCAATAAATTCGCGAATTTTAGGGTAAATCATTTCGCGATATTTGCGTCCGCTGAAAATACCGTAATGCCCAACTGCTGGCGCGGTGTAATGCTGCCTGCGGGTGTCTACCAGACCGGTACAAAGCGTATGCGCAGCCTGGGTTTGGCCGCTGCCAGAAATATCATCCAGCTCGCCTTCAATGGTGAAGAGCGCAGTCTTTTTAATCGCCGCAGGGGTGACGCGTTCACCGGCCACATCGAGCGTGCCCTTGGCCAGGCTCTGCTCCTGGAAGACCCGCGCAATGGTGTCGAGATAATACTCGGCCGGTAAATCCATCACGGCATTGTATTCATCATAAAAACGGCGATGCGCTTCGGCGCTTTCGCCATCACCTTTTACCAGGTGATGATAATAATCACGGTGCGAATCAAAATGGCGCTCCGGGTTCATCGCCACGAAACCGGAGAGCTGTAAAAAACCCGGGTAAACACGGCGCATCGCACCCGGATATTTTACCGGCACACGCTGGATCACGTTGGTCTCAAACCATGAAAAAGGTTTATCCATCGCAAAGTCATTCACGCTGGTCGGGCTTTTGCGGGTATCAATGGGCCCGCCCATCATCGCCATACTTTTTGGTAAGGTTTCACCGTGCTGCGCCATCAGCGACATCGCTGCCAGCACCGGCACAGTGGGCTGACAAACGGAAACAATATGCACATCGCCGCCGGTTTTTTGCATATGCCGCACAAATTCCTGCACATAAGCGACGTAATCATCGAAATGAAACGCGCCTTCGGCCAGCGGCACTTCACGTGCGTCTTTCCAGTCGGTAATCGTTACATCGTGGTCGGGCAACATGGTGCGCACCGTGTCGCGCAACAAGGTCGAAAAATGGCCCGACAGAGGCGCAAACACCAACACCTTCGGCTCATTTTTAATTGACCGGGATTTTTTAAAATGCAGCAGTTGGCAAAACGCTTTATCAAGCACCACTTCCTCGGTAACGGAAGCAGACTGGCCATTCACCTTGACTTCATCAATGCCGAAGGGTGGGCGGCCATAACGCGCCGTCATGCGCAGCATCAAATCCAGCCCGGCCACCACATTCTTGGTGGCTGGCGCATAAGAGAGCGGTGAAAATGCATTACCCAATGCATCGGCACTGGCTTGGGCCCACCAACGCCAGGGTTCCATCGCGGCGCGTTGCATTTCATGCACTTGATATAGCATTTTTTCTCCGATTTTACGAGGCTTTAAAGCAAGCGCTGGAAGCAGCACTGAACCAAATTTATTGATCCTATTTTGCAATCTATAAGCTCATAATACTGCACTGCAACATAAAAAGACGTTAATTTATGTCAAGGTTTGAGCGCGCTTGAAAACGCTCGTTCAAGATGCAGCTTGCCTATTGATGCAACAGCGTTTTCTGCTAGTCTTGCAAACTGATCTTTTCATAGCCGAATTATTAAATAACATGCCAAACACGAACCCAGCCCTCAGAAGCGATTTCTATCCCGCCATCGAGCCATATCAATCCGATATGCTGCGCCTGGATGATGTGCATACGATGTACTACGAACAATCCGGTAACCTGGCCGGTGTGCCAGTGATCTTCCTGCATGGTGGGCCCGGTGCGGGCGCATCGGCCTCACATCGGCAGTTTTTTGATCCCGCGTTTTACCGGATTATTATTTTTGATCAGCGCGGCGCGGGCCGCTCGACGCCCTTGGGTGAATTACGCGATAACACCACCCGGCATCTGATCGCCGATATGGAAACCCTGCGCCTGCATTTGGGCATTGATCGGTGGATTGTTTTTGGCGGCTCCTGGGGCTCAACCTTAGCACTCGCTTATGCGGAATATCATCCAACGCAGGTCATGGCGCTTGCATTGCGCGGGATATTTTTATGCCGTCAATCAGAGATTGACTGGTTTTTATACGGGCTCAAAAATCTTTTCCCCGAAGCCTGGCATAAGTTTTCCGGCCATTTGCCCGCTGGCGAACACCACAATATTCTGAATGCTTATTACGACATTCTGACCGATCAAGACCCGGCCGTTCACATGCCCGCAGCGCGCATCTGGAGCGTGTATGAGGGCTCATGCTCGACGCTGCTGCCCAATGCCTCAGTGGTGGCTAATTTTGGCTCTGATCGTGTGGCCCTGGGGCTGTCGCGCATCGAGGCGCATTATTTCAAGCATCAGATTTTCCTGGCCGATAATTTTTTGCTGGCCCATGTCGGCAAGATTCGCCATATCCCCACTACCATCGTGCAGGGCCGCTATGACGCGGTGTGCCCGATCGTGTCGGCTGATGATTTGGTGCGGGCGTTTCCGGAAGCGGATTACCACATCATCAATGACGCCGGCCATTCCGCGTTTGAGCCTGGCATCCGCGCTAAATTGATCGAAACGATGGAACAGTTAAAGCAGCGCTTTGCTTAATCGGACATCCGCTGCTGCGAGCAGCGTTTACATTCCATCCCGGGCCAGACCGACGTGAAAAAATTTCTCAAAGCCGTACGACTCGATAACGCCGATCATGAGCTATATAAACGGGGCGGCGCCTGCGACGATAACGAGTGGGTGTGCTCAGGTGGCTTTGCTGTATGCAATCTGGCCGAAGGCTATCGCTGTGAACCGCGCTGCTATTGCGATGCGTCATTTCTATCCATTTCGAGCCGCGCCCGCAGCACCCTGGCCGAGGTGGTCGAGGTAGAGGATGGCGATATCGAAATCTTCAAAGACAGCCTCACACAACATCTGCTGTTCGACTGGAAAGCGCCTGATTACGCCACCGCACGCGGGCTCGCCGAGGAAGAAATAGACTACACCGCAACACTTTGCGAAACCTTCGCCACCGAGGTTTGGATCACAGTCAAGCGATCACCCGATACCCAAAGCAGCGAGGGTACGATTAATGAACAATATGATCAATACCAGCGCTTACAGATTGGCGCGCACGCGCTTTAAGGTTTTAGCGTCTGATCATTTAACGCGCTGGAATTTAACGTGCGTGTTTAACGCGCGGCGGCCGTTCGTTGATACAGTATTTTTTGTTTGCCGCCATCGCAGGAGGCGACGACGCGCCGCCCCCTGGCATCCACTTTTTCCGTGTCAATGCCTTTCGCCTCCTCGGGCGAGATCATGGTGAGGCTGTAGGCTTTTACGCCCTTGCCCGCCAGCTTGGCCTCAATTTTGGTTTTCAGTGATTCGCAGGATTCTTTTGCCGCCACCGATGACGACAAAAGGGCGACGCTAACCAGCCACACAGGTATCAAAAATTGCCTCATGCAACCTCCTTTTTTTAGTTCAGCCCCGAGATGAAAATGATGTTGATATAAATATGCTGATACAAAAATGAAGCTTTGAATTACACCCCCAATAAATCAACCTCAAATAATAATGTCGCATTAGGCGGAATCACCCCACCGGCACCGCGTGCGCCATAGCCTTATTCTGCCGGGATCACCAGGCGCCGTGTGCCGCCGATTTTCATGCCGGCCACACCTTCATCCCAACCGCGAATAACCTGACCGCCGCCCAATGGGAATTTGAAAGGCTGGCCGCGATCTTTGCTGGAATCAAATTTGGTGCCCGCCACACCATCGGTATAAAGCCAGCCCGTGTAATGAACAGACACAAAATTGCCCTGTGCCGCGATTGTGCCGGTGCCTTCAACTGTATCTTCATATTGCAAACCGCTAGCGGTAGTAATCATTCAATGTTCTCCGAAAGGTTGATGAATAGTGTTGCATGGATAGTGCAGTAAAAAGCATTGTATAAAATAATGGTGCTATTCACCCGAATCGCGCACTGACGCAAGCGTCGACTGAGCCGCTTGCCCGCGAGCATGGGCGATGACGCGGGTCAGCGTGACCAGCATGCCGGCGGTTGCGCCCCAGATATAGCGCCCGCCGGCTGGTGTTGAATACGGCATCGCATAGTAGCTGCGCATGCGGCCTTTATACATGGCTGTTTCCAGCCGGTGATTATCCGGATTGATGAGAAAGTTAAACGGCACCTCAAAACATTCCGACACCTCGGTGGGGTCAGGTGCATAGATCAGCGGCGGCTCGATCCAGCCGACCACGGGCGTAATGAGGTAGCCGGTACCGGTGGTGTAATTCGGCAACGAGCCGATAATCTCGATGCGCGCGCTGTCCACACCGGTTTCTTCTTCCGTTTCACGCAGCGCAGTGTGCACGGCATCGCGGTCGCTCTCTTCCACACGACCGCCGGGAAAACTGATTTGCCCGGCATGGTCAGTCAAATGCGCGGTGCGCTGAGTGAACAATACCTGAGGGCCTGCAGAATCTGCACGATTGATCAGCAACACCAACACCGCCGCCGTTTTTAATTTGCGTGGTGCAATCTCAATAGAGGGTGATGGCGTGATTTCGCCATCATCACTAAAGCTCGCATCGCCGGTCGCCGCGATAGCAGCCGACGACGCCAGCCAGTGGCGTAAATCTTCGCGCAATGAAGCCCCAGCATCATTAAATCGGTTCAACTTATAATCATCCATCTCCACATTATAGTCAGGGACTGCGCATGATTCTTTACGGCTACTTTCGCTCATCCGCCGCCTACCGCGTGCGCATCGCCATGAACTTCAAAAACCTGACGCCCGAGCAGCGTTCGGTGCATCTGTTAAAAAAATTAAATCTGGCGCCCGCATACAAAGCAGTCAACCCACAAGGCCTGGTGCCGTATTTGATTGATGATGAATTTCAGTTATCGCAATCATTGGCGATCATCGAATATCTGGATGAATTGCACCCGGAGCCGCCACTGCTGCCAAAGAATATTCATGATCGCGCCGCCGCGCGGGCGATCGCACAATTGATTGCCTGCGATATTCATCCGCTCAACAACACCCGAATATTGTCTTACCTGAGCGATAAGCTGCAGGCATCCGATGCGCAAAAAACCAGCTGGTACTGCCACTGGATTCACGAAGGATTCACCGCGCTCGAAACCATTCTGGCGAACCGGAAAACACCCGGCGCGTTCTGCGTCGGCGACAGCCCAACCATCGCCGATATTTGCCTGATCCCGCAAATCGCCAATGCCAACCGCTTCAAATGCAGCCTAGATACATTCCCCCACATCATGGCCGTTGCACATCACGCACAAAAACTTCCCGCCTTCATCGCCGCAGAACCGTCAAAGCAACCCGACGCAGAATAGCGCTTCTTCAGGCATAAATGCTTTGAAAGCCCTGCTGGGTGTAGGGTTTCAAGTTTTAAAAGCGCCTAACTCAATCACCCAATATTTTCATCTTCAGTAGGCTTTACAATTTATATAAGCGCTTATATAATATCGCCATGAACCTCACACTGGGCACACAACTACGACATTTACTGGAACTGCTGGACGGCGCGGTTGAGCAGTCGTATCTTGATGCAGGGCTGTCATATCGACCACGCTATACACCGGTCATGCGGGTTCTGATTGAGCGCGAATCGGCCACGATTGGTGATATTGCTGAAATCGCCCACATTACCCAACCAGCCGCCACCCAGACGATTGCCTTGATGATCAACGAAGGTCTGGTTTCGGCTAAACCGGGCGCTGCCGATGGCCGCCAGCGCCTGATAAGCCTGACCGATGCGGGGCGCAAGCTGCTGCCGCGTATACAAGCCTGCTGGCAGGCCACAGCCGTTGCCGCCACCAGTTTAGAGGCTGATTTGCCCCAGTCGCTTTCGCAAGCTTTAGCAGCCGCCATCGCCACACTTGAAACCAAACCTTTTGGTGAGCGCATCGCGCTGGCACGGTCTCAAGTGGCTGAAATACAAAAGCAAAAAAAGCATCAAAGGCCCAAACAACCGAAACCCAAAAGGACATCTAGTAAAAAATGGCCTGGCCATTAAGGCCGCGCGCCACCTCATTAAACCTGTTATCTAAAAGTGAAACCAATATGAACAAGAAAAAAATCCTTATCTGGGGTGCTGTCACCGCAGGCCTGCTAATCGCTTCAGGCGGCGCAATCTTGAGCGGCGTGATTCCCACGCCCTACTCGCTAGCCGCCTTGGGTCTAGGTCAGGGTCGAGGCGGGCCGCTGCAAAACGATATGGTGATTGATAAAGCGATGCGCGATCAAGTGATTGAAGCCGCTATCGGCAAGCTGAGCCAACACTATATCTTTCCTGAAAAGGCGGTTGAAATCGTCAAGCAACTGCGCATTGAGGCCGCACGCGGCGATTTTGCAAACCTGACTAGTGCAGAAAAACTTGCCGATAAATTAACCGACAGCCTGCAAAAAAGCAGCAAGGATAAGCATCTGGAGATTCGCTATTTTGAGGAAGCAATTGCCGTGGAAACACCGAATCAGAATCAGGCGTTCATGGCCACCGACAAAGAGAAATTCGATTTCATGCGGTTCAACTATGGTTTTGAAAACGTCGATCGCCTTAAATGCAATATCGGTTATATCAATCTGCGGCAATTTGTTCCGCCAGAACTCGACGCCGAACGCATTGCCGCCGCGATGAATTTGCTCAGCGAAACGTGGGCCCTCATTATCGATTTGCGCGAAAACGGCGGCGGCACGCCGGAGAATGTGGCACTGATATCGAGTTATTTTTTCGATGAACGCACCCATCTAAACGACATCTATGAGCTAGCGACAAACAAGATTGAAGAACGATGGACGACTGAGAAAGTCGCCGGTAAAAAATACGGTGCAGCGCGCAAAATTTATATCTTGACCAGCGAAGATACATTTTCAGCCGCCGAAGATTTTGCCTACACCATGAAAAATACCAAGCGCGCTACGCTGGTTGGCGAAACCACTGGCGGCGGTGCGAATGCCGGTAACCGACACCGGCTGAGCGCACATTTCATGATGAACGTCCCCGATGCACGACCCATCAGCCCGATCACAAAAACAAATTGGGAAGGCACCGGCATCACGCCCGACATCGCCGTCTCCGCCAAAAAATCGCTCGATGTGGCACGTCTGGAAATAGTAAAAGACCTGATCGCGAATCATCAGGATGTGCGGGTTAAAAACGCAGCGAAGCGGTGTATTGCGGAGTTTTGAATAGTCCCTTGAACCGAGGTAGCTGTGGTCTGTCGCTCAGAGCGCTCCTGTCTTTCTTGTCGCGTTGTTATTTCATTTCACCGTCACCCACGGAATAACCAAAGAATTATCCGAGCGATGGGTGAACGAGACATTCGCCCGCGATGCCCAGGAAATGAATTGCAGGTGCAACGGCAGGTGATAAATGTTTTCGTCGTGCAGCTTGACCGAACCGAGAATCAGTTGCTGGCGCTTGGCCGCGTTCGCCTCACCGGCCTGTGCATCGAGCAAGGCGTCGAGCTTCGCGTCTTTCACGCCACCCCAGTTAAATTGACCGTTGCTTTTATTGTCCGGACTATGCCAGACCGGCATCACCGTATGAAAGGCATCGGCATCGCCGCCGACACCACCAAAGCCAAACATGATGAAGCTAGTATCGCGATTGAATCCTTTCGGATTCCAGATTGAGCGCGGGGTCGCATTCACTTTTACATTGATACTGATTTTCGCGAGCATTCCTGCCACCGCCACGCAGATCTTTTCATCGTTCACGTAGCGGTTGTTCGGGCAATCGAGCGTGACATCAAATCCGGCGGCATAGCCTGCCTCTGCCATGAGTTTTTTCGCGGCGGTGAGGTCAAACGGTCGGCGCACCTGCATGGTCAGCGGCACGCCTGCGCCAGTGGGATTGCTAAGCACATTGGCAGCGGGCTTGGCGAGGCCGCGCATCACCTGCGTGCGGATCGCCTCGATATCGATTGCCTGATACATCGCCTGACGCACGCGCTTGTCCTTGAATGGATTCTTGCCCTTCACATTGGAATACAGCAATTCATTGCGCGCCTGATCGAGGCAAAAGAAAATGATGCGATCCTCCTGACCTTCGACTACTTTCAAGGCAGGATTTTTTTTCATCTGCTCGAGATTTTGCAGCGGCGGATCGAGCACGAAATCGATCTCGCCGGATAGAAGTGCGGCCATGCGGGTGGCGTCGGATTTCAAAGGCAGATAGGTGAATTCATCAACGTTGCCGTCCATGCGCTTTTCCACCAGCCCCACCAGTTGGGGTTCTTGCGAAACACGGTCTTCACATCCGGCTCGCGCGACACCAGTAGGTAAGGACCGGTGCCGTTGGCGTTGCGCGCAGCATAGCTCTGCTCTTTCGCAGCCAGATTCTGCACTTTCTCAACCTTGTTTTTCTCACACCAGATTTTGCTCATGATGGAGATAACGCTCACCTGCCCGACCATTACGGGATTCACCACCGGCGTGGTGAACTCGACCGTCAGGGCATCGATCCTGCGGCCTTTGCCAATGGGCCGGGCGGATCCGCTGAAGGGCGAAGTCGGTGCCTGCGCCCGCTCTACCGAAAAAATCACGTCGTCTGCCGTGAAGGGGGTGCCATCGTGGAACTTCACGCCCGGTCGCAACTTGAATACCCACACGGTCGGTGTCATCTGCTTCCAACTCAAAGCCAGCTCCGGAATCGGTTGAAGCGCTTTGTCACGACCTATTAACTGTTCATACACGTTTTGGTTTAGCGACGAGGTCAACCCTTTGTCAGCGGCATGCGGATCGGTCGATTGCATGTCGCCCTAGCTCGACCAGCGAAGGGTCTTCGCGTCGACGATGCCGCAATACAGAGGCAGACAACACAGCAAAACGGAGAAGTAGCGAAACGTGCGCATCATGCAATCCTTCCTCGGTTTTTATTTGAAGTTGCTGGCACAAATGGGGTCCTAATTTCGCGCCTAAATAACTGCAGTAGACGCATGAAGTTTCAGCCCCAGCGCATTAATCACTTTCAAAATCGTGGCGAACTCAGGATTTCCATCCGGCGACAGCGCTTTGTACAGGCTCTCGTGGCCCAAACCAGTATCGTACGCAATCTGTGTCATACCTTTGGCGCGTGCGATGTCGCCGAGCGATGCGCCTATGAGTGCGGGATCACCATCTTCCAAAGCGGCGTCGAGGTATCGGCTATGTCCTCTTCGGTTTCGAAACTTTCTGCAGTGTCCCACGCATGAGTTTTAAGTTTTATTGTCATTTTTTCTTCCAAGTTTTCCTTGGCGATTAACTTGCTTTTTTTGATGCCTGCCTTTATTTGCCAAGTTTCACTCCTTAACAAAGTGTAGCGCATAGGCGTCGATTGCTCGCAACGATTCAAATGGCACCACGATCTACACCACAATCTATCTTGTGATTTGCGCCCTAATAATTGGCTTATTTTGTCGCGCGAAGTTGGTTTGGGTAACTGCTGCTTGTCACAGGCGCTAAACGGGAGCCGTTCATTTTATTTCTGCACGCCGCAAAAACTGCTTTACAATTTGTTCCAACGAGGAGAATCGCATGGTCCAACTTGATCGAATTACGCAACAACCTGAGCTGATGGGTGGCAAAGCATGCGTGCGCGGCATGCGCGTGACGGTCGGGATGATCGTCAGTCAAATTGGCGCGGGCCACTCGATTGATGATGTGCTCGCCGATTACCCGTACCTTGAACGCGAAGATATTTTGCAAGCGCTACGCTATGCGGCATGGAGAGCAGAAGAACGAGAAGTCGAGCTCGCACGCGCGTGAGGCTGCTGATCGACATGAATTTGTCCCCTCGTTGGGTCAAGTTCTTGAATGATGCCAACATTGAGACCATTCATTGGTCAATGTGCGGCGCGGCCAATGCGCCTGATACGGAAATCATGGCGTATGCAAAGGCAAACGACTTTGTTGTGCTGACCAATGATCTTGATTTCAGCGCAATACTGGCCGTGACAAACGGTGAGAAACCCAGCGTGGTGCAAATTCGTTCCGAAGATTTGAATCCCAATTTCATCGGTCAGGCCGCTATTGATGCATTGAAGCAAATGACACCGGAGCTTGAACAGGGCGCGCTACTCACGATTGATGTTGCTCGCACGCGCCTGCGGCTGTTGCCACTGCAAACGAGGCAATGACGCACGTTCACGCATGTGCCGTTTTTTTCACGTTCTTGATTTTAATTTCCACTGTCTTGTCCGCCGCACTGGCGGCTTTTATCAAGGTGTCGAGTTGTACGGAGATATTGTCCGGATCAAGCTCACGGCCTAGCTGCGAGCGGCTGTAGACATTAGCTTGGCCATTTTACTTTCGATATTTTGGCAGCGCTCATGCTGTCCTGAATTTGCTCGGCTAGTGCACGCTTCAGCGCCTTGGCCTGCACCTCTTCAAAAAGCCCCTCTTTTCTGAGGAAGTCATCGAAATTTAAATCTATATGCGAATTTGGTTTTGCCGCTTAGAACCTCTTTGAATCCTTTTTGCCAGTGCAATTTCGTTGGCGGGGGTTTTTTGATAAATGCGTGCAGGAGAATGTTGGCGTTGCCGCCATGAATTAAATTGTGCCTTATGCGGTACTTTTATTGCGATCAATTCCCAGCAAGACGAACCGTTAGTACACTCCTGCCCAATTACTTGATTGAGGGCGAGTTAGGTCGCCTTCTTATTCGTTACCGCCTGCTAGCCAAGCGGTGCATGGCTAACGAATTTTAAAAACCCGTACATCAAACCTGTTTATCCATGGACATCTTGAAGCAAAAATGCTTCAAGCACCGTTACAGCGCTAGAGATTAAAATTTTTTCGTTTAAAAAGCGCTGGTAAAATATTTCAAATCATTTAACCCTTTTTCAACGCGCCTGCGCTTAACGGTATGGAACCCCACTAAAAAGGACCTATCGTGAACCCATTCTTGCGTACGCTGTTTTCTGTTGTTGCCATCGTTTCCACCATTCCCTCCCTGCTGCCAAGCACGGCAGTTGAGGCGCATTCATCACCTCTCGCGCGCTCCGCGTCTTCCGCCATCTCCATGCCCAAGATTGCGCCGCCCTGGCGGCAGCCGCCCGTCATTTGGCAGCCACCACGGCTGGTGCTGCCTAATCCTAATCGCACGGATTCAGCGATACAGATACAAACTATCCGCATCCACGGTGAGGTTAATGGTCGTCAGGCGATGACTGAAATCGATATGACGTTTTTCAATCCCAACAACCGGGTGCTGGAAGGTGAGCTGCAGTTTCCGCTGCTTGATGGGCAACGGGTGGCGAGCTTTGCAATGGATGTAAACGGCGTGCTGCGCGACGCGGTACCTATTGAAAAAGCCAAAGGCCAAGCTGTGTTTGAAGATGTGATTCGGGCGCGGATTGATCCAGGTTTGCTGGAAGTCACACAGGGTAATAATTTCAAGCTGCGGGTTTATCCCATCCCCGCGCAAGGTACCAAACGCGTGGTGATTCAGGTGGCGCAAACCCTCGACAGCGTCCGTGGGCAAAGCTTCTATCAGCTGCCGCTGGGCTTCGGCGAGCGGGTGGCAACACTTGTCTTAAGCGTCAATATCAATGGTAGCGATAAAGCACCTGAGGTAGGTAAAAATGGCTTCGGCGATATTGCGTTCTCGCGCGATACCTTTGGCAGCCGCTATCGTCTGCGCGAATCGCGCAATAATTTTACGGGCAGCGGCAGCATTGAATTTATGCTCATGCCGAGCACTACGGCAAGCGCTGTGCAAACAGAGCTGTTTGAAGGCAAGCATTATTTCGTGGCGGATATTCCGCTGGCGATGCGCGAAGCCGCACGCGAGATTCCGAAATCAGTCGGGCTCATTTGGGATAGTTCGGCCAGTGCGCGTACCCGCAGCGGTGACGGCGCGCTAGAGGCTGCATTGCTTGATGCGTATTTCAAAAAAATGCGTGATGGCGTCGTCAGGCTGACACGCATTCGCGATGCGGCAGAACCGGCACAAACTTTCCGTATCGTCAACGGCGACTGGCACGCGCTGCGCGAGGCGTTGGCTGCGACTGCCTACGACGGCGCTACCAATCTGGGCGCTTTTGTACCAGAGGCAAATGTGCGTGAATATTTGCTGTTTTCAGATGGTCTGAGTAATTTTGGTGAACAACCTTTTGCGCAAACTCGCGTGCCGCTGTACAGCATTTCGGCGAGCGTAAAAGCAGATCCGGTGTTTCTGAAACATATCGCGCAGCGCAGCGGTGGCCACTTTATTGACCTGACCAAAGAAACCACTACCAGTGCGGCACATGCGCTGCTTTCCACCGCGACGCGCGTGGTGGAAATCAGCTCGGCTGATGCAAGCCAATTAGTGATGACGGCACTACAAGGAGAGCGCATACAAGTAGCCGGCATTCTCAGTGGAAATAATCGCGGTAATGGTAACCTCGGCGGTAAAGACAGGAGCGAAAATATGCAGGCGATGCTGCAATTAAAACTGCAGCATCCGGATGGTCAACTGGAAAACAGGGACATACCGATTAACGCCGTATTGTCTGAGGAAAATAGTCCCACTGCCCGCAGCAATATGAGCACGACTGCCTCCACCTGGGCGCAGCTTCGTATCAATGAGCTGGATGCGGAGTACGCCTTGAATCGCGCCGAGATTCGTCGGCTGGGGCAACGCTTTGGTCTGGTCACCCGCGAAACCTCGCTGATTATTCTGGATCGGGTTGAAGACTATGCGCGCTATGAGATTCAGCCGCCGGCAGAATTGCGCGCCGAGTTTGATCGCGTTGTGGGTAATATTTCAAAGCAGCGCCGCCTCGCGCAAAACAGCCATCTTGAAAACATCGTGCGCGCGTTTGAACAAAAAGTAGCGTGGTGGAATCACGACTATCCCAAAGATTCGCGGCCTGAAAACAAGTACGATAAATACGGCCAGCGTGTGCAAAAAAGTGCGATAGCCGCCGGCAATTTTCAGTCGGCGGATAGCCGAGAAAGCCCGCGCCGCGCGGAAATGATGTCACCCTTGGTGCAATCAAGCCCCACTGCCCCGATGGTGGCAGAACAAGTGGCTGCGCAAGCAGCAGCGCAGGCAGCGAATCGCACCCGAACTTCATCTGACTTGGCCGCCGCACCGCAATTTGCAAAGATGGGCGAGCGCAATAACGAGGCAGGCGATCAAACTTACAATCGAACTTACAATCAAGCCAGTATTCGCCTGCAAAAATGGCAGCCTGATGCGCCGTATGCTAACCGCCTTCGCTATGCCAGCCAGAGTGATCTCTATCGAGTTTATCTTGATGAAGCGCCCAGCTATAGCAACAGCACAGCATTTTATCTGGATGCTGCTGACGTTTTTTTCGAGAAAGGGCTTAGCGATTTAGGCGTTCGGGTGCTGAGCAATTTGGCTGAAATGGATTTGGAGAATCGCCATATTTTGCGCATCCTGGGCTACCGCTTGATGCAGGCCAACCGCCCTGCGCTGGCCATCCCGGCATTCAAAAAAGTATTGCTGCTCAGCCCGGAAGAGCCACAGTCATATCGTGACTTAGGTCTGGCTTATGCCGCCGACAAGCAGGCGCAAAAGGCGATTGATGCTTTGTACGAGGTGGTGATTCGCCCTTGGAACGGACGCTTCCCGGAAGTTGAGCTGATCGCATTGGCCGACATGAACGCGATCATCGCCACCAGCAACGCGCGCCTGGATACGAGCCGCGTGGACCCACGGTTGCTTAAAAATATGGCGCTGGATCTGCGTGCCGTTTTGACGTGGGATGCCGACAATACCGATATTGATTTATGGGTGACGGACCCGAATGATGAAAAGGCGTATTACGGCCATCGCTTTACCGATCAAGGTGGGCGGATGTCGCTGGACTTTACCAGCGGTTATGGGCCGGAAGAGTTTTCGCTTAAATCCGCCAAGCCAGGCAAGTACCGGGTTGAGGCACAATATTTTGGTGATCGTCGTCAAAATATTACCGGTGCGACTACGTTGCAGGTACGCCTCACCACCGGCTTTGGCACCCGGCAGCAGCGCGAGCAAATTATCACCATGCGGCTCAAAGATAATAAAGAGACGATTTTTGTGGGTGAATTTGAGATCAAGGGCGGGCGCTAATTCGCTTTATCTTTCTGTTACCCATCGCGCCCCGCCGCATGTCCGACAGTGCGGGTACATCGGTTTGTACCCTACACTGTCGGGCATGACCGATGTTGCTGATACCGATGAAGCGTTGATGATGCGCTACCAGGCAGGCGATGCGGGCGCGTTCGATCTCATTTACGCGCGCCATCGTCTTGGGCTGTACCGGTTTATTCAGCGCCAGTGCCGCAACCATGGCGAAGGCGAGGAATTATTTCAGGAAGTATGGCTCAATGTTATTCAGGCCCGTGAAAGCTACCACATAGCAGCGCAATTTCGCACCTGGCTTTATACGCTGGCGCATCATCGTTTAATGGATTACTTTCGCAAGCGCCGGATCATCGATTCAGCCTCATTCTCGACGATGGATGGAATGGAAAATGAACTGCCTGCCAGCCGTGTTTCTGAGCCAGAGGTCATCGCCGTCGCGCGCCAGCAAGGCAATATGATTCTTGGCTTACTCAATGCCTTACCCGCCCCGCAGCGCGAAGCATTTTTACTCTATGAGGAGGGCGGGCTCAGTGTGGAAGAGATCGCCGCTACCACCGGCATTACCTTCGAAGCAGCCAAAAGCAGGCTGCGCTATGCATACGCAAAATTGCGTGATGGGCTGTAGGAGTACGCATGATGGAACCTGATTTGAATAACCCGGAACAGCGAGTGCAAAGTGCTTATCGTGAAGCATCACGCACGGCACCGCATGATGAGCCATCCGCCACGCTCGATGGTGCGATCCGCGCCGCCGCGCGCCGGGCGGTGGCGGCAAAGCCACAAGCCCCCGGTAAAATCAGGTATCAACGCTGGGGCGCACCGCTGGCTGCTGCGGCCACGGTCTTGCTGACGGCATCGGTTATTTTTGTGACGATGAATGAGCATCCTGAGAGCATTACCGCGCCGCTCAACGATGCCCCAGACGCGCAAACGCAATCGCAAACACAGGCAACGATAGCTGCGCCCATCAACCCTGCCCGAGCAGCGCTTGAGCCGCGTATGCCTAAACCCGGCAGGCTGCCTGAAATAGCGCTGACGCCAAACGAAAGAAAAACAGAAATAACCGGATCAGAAAAAATAGCGCGCGAAAACAATTATGTGGCATCAATAGCATCCCTAGCGGCGCCTGATCGCCGTGAGCAATCGCCGCCTATGCTGACGATCGCGCCGTCAGCAGCGCCAGCGTTACCTGCACCTGCCCCATCATCCAAACTTTTCGAGGCTGCCGATAAAGCTACTCAGCGGGCTCGCGCTGACGGTGCTATCGCGAATACCACCGCCATTGCCAAATCTGCTGCGCCTGCGGCACCCGCAGTGGTGAGTGCGCCTGCCGCCCGCTCGCAGGCTAACGCTGATGTCGATGCTGCAAAAGCGCTGGGCGCCTCCGCGCCGGCTCCCGCTACGGCTGCGACTATATCCGCCGCGAGCCTGGGAAAAGCCGATATCAGCGAGGCTGCCGACATCTGGATTATGCGCATGCTCAGCCTGCAAAGCAGCGGTAAAAATAACGAGCTAGCCGAGGAATTGGTACGCTTTCGCAAGCGTTATCCGATGCTCATATTGCCCGCTACGCTGGCGGCGGAATGGGCGAAAATCGAAACAGAAAATGCCGCGAAGATAATGCCCAAAGCGCCGTAAATTTATGTCGTGACTTTATTCATTATCGGTCGATAGTCCTGCGTTATTTTGCTGAGCCCGTGCGCGCACTCGCGAGCGCTTATTGCTGACCCAAATTTGCGGGAGGGTGGTAAATTTTTCCCGCCAGGTCATGCCCTCTGATGATAGCGCTTCCATAAATGCGGCAATGCGGCGCGAGATCATCACCGAGTAAAGCGACAGCAGGGTAGTGGGAATAAAGACGATAAAGAAAATAATAAATTTATTAGAGACGGGCATATCCGAATGGCTGTACAAATTCATGCCGAGGAAGCCGGTAACAATGGTGCCCACCATACCGCAGGCGGATACAACTGTGAGCCGCATGGCGTTGTCCGATTGCTTGCGCATTCGATCTGCGTCGAGATATTCATTGATATCGCGCGCCTCTTCCCGTACCTCGTTATACAGCGCGTCTGAGCCCAGCTGATGGCTCCAGCGTTTGAAGAAATCGGCGGCCTGAATTTGATTGGAAATTTCATGAAGCCAATAGCGATGATTAAAGCGCAGGAATACTTCCAGCGTCTCGCGCACATGACGCTTAAATACTTTTATGGATTCAAAATCACGCACATTCAGGCGCTCAACCGCGCGTGAAAATCGATTGGATAATGACAGCAATGCCGCTTTGTGAAAGTGCGCAATCAAGCCGATCTGAAATACCTGGTGGCGGAATTGTCGCAGCAATCTTTCGTGGTCATGATTCGTATCCACTTTGGTAATCATCGCAAAACTTAATCCGCAAAAAAATACCGGGTGTGCATATCGTTGGTTTGACCATCTGCTTCCCAATAGCGGTCATAGCAATTTTCAGCTTCAAAGTTGGCTAAAAATCCAGCTGAATATGGCAGGGTGTGCGATTCGCCCCACTTGGCCGCAAAACCCAGGCGCATCATGTCGCCACGCGTCAGCGCATGCGGGTCGTCGAAAGTCAGGCTCGTCATAATCGGGATGCGCTTATTTTCAAGTTGATAGTATTTAATATAACCCCCGGGTTTATACGCGGGCACGAGCGGCGATAACAAATATTCCTAATGCGCCGCCAGCGGGGTTTGACGCTCGCCGCGCACCAGTTCCAGATATTTGCGCTGGTCCTGATAATCGGATGTCGCCAATATCTCGCCGTCAGCCGCCATAAATTCAACCGCATAAGGCGTATGCGCACCCTGGGGCTTGCCACCGAGTTTGCTAACAAGAGAATCCGGCATGGCAGCCTCCCACGCGGGCGGATAAGGGCGGCCAAAACGATCCATCAGCTCCACGGCATCCGGCAGCGAAATATCTTTACACGCCACCTCAAGTGCTACTAACGCGACATCAATATCATAGAAAAAATAAAGTCGGATGCGCTTCACATCCAGCGCAATACTTTCACGCGTCGGCTCTAACTGCACCCGAATTTTTACAATATCGTCGCGCGTAAAAACATGCAATGAAGACTGCGCTCCACGCCCTTCGTCACCCACCCGTACAAAAATCGTTGCACATATGGCAGAAAATAAACAAACTCCTCATAGCCAGTCTGGCACGACTCGTCCTCAATCAACAAGGCGTCTTCAACATACTTCCATGAACCGGGATTTTTTTTAAGCACCTCCCAGTACTGCTCTATGCCGGCGCCAGTAGCGGTGCTTATATTGGAACCGCGGCGCAACAAGCGTAATTGCACGGGCCACAACAAAGTGTGATTAAAATCGCGAACGGTGGTCATTTATTCTCCCGATGCGTTGCGCATGTGCGGATTGTTATCACCTACATCTGCCCCATTTTTAATTTTATTTTGGCTGAAATTCAGTCATACCAAATTGCCAAAGCAAAAACGAATATACATCAGCGAGCTCCGCGTTGCGTTGTGTTCGGGTGGAACCGACGCCATGTCCCGCATCGTAATCCAGCCTGAGCAAGACCGGCTTGGCACTGCGATTAGTGGCCACGGCTGCCTGCAAACGAGCTGCCATTTTGGCGGAATGCCAAACCTCAACGCGGGGATCATTCACGCCATGTATTAACAACACTGCTGGATAATTTGCGCCATCCTGAACCTGATGAAGCGAACTCATTGCCCATAATCCTTTAAAGCCATCCGCGGTTTTGACGCTGCCAAATTCCGGAATATTGGGCGGGCCATTGGGCGTAAATTCCATGCGTAATGCATCCAGCACGCCCACCGTGGGCACAACGGCGGCGAATAAATCAGGGCGTTCGGTTAGCGCGCGGCCCACCG
>JAYWCO010000082.1:0-3916 GCA_043780475.1 Burkholderiales bacterium
AGCCGCTGAAAAAAAGTCAGTGGCTCGCCGAACAGGTAGTTCAGAACAAACAGGGCAACAATGGCCATGCCCAGCCCTGCGCGAATCGCGACATTGATGGATGAAAAATATTTTGTCCAGATATGCTTGATATCAAACTTGGCGTTCATTTTGCGTCCCCGCTTATGTTTTTTGTGACTAGCCTATTTATGCCCCGCAAGCTTGCGATTGTTGCATATTTGCCAGTAGGGTTGGGAATCCCCCGAATGAGTAACCCGATGACTGCGAAAATACCGCTGCATTGATGATTTGAGCCCACAGCGCCAGCCGCTGAGCTTTGAGTGTTAGGTGCCGGGCGCGATACCTTATGTTCGCTACCGCACGGCATCTATTGTTGAGTCACGGTATTTTGATTTCCTAGTGTGTTGCCTATGCTGGCTAAGGCGGACAGGCGGCACGGCAAAGACCACACAAGATTCGAGACTCTGAATACATGACTCCCCAGCATCCTGAAAAAATTAAAATTGACGCCTTGCGCAGCGCCAACCAGGGTTCGCGTTTCCGTAAATGGTGGGTACGTGCTGGTGTGGCGGCGCTACTGTTATTGATGTTGATCGTGGTGATCATCGCTTTTTTTGACTGGAACTTGCTGCGCGGCCCGATCGCGCGAAAAGTTACGGCACAAACCGGCCGAAGCTTTGCGATAAACGGTGATCTGGAGGTGCATCTTTCATTGCGGCCGCGTATCGTCGCCAACGATATCGTATTCGGCAATGTGGCAGATAGCCGGGACCCCAATATGGCGGAGATCAAGCGCCTCGACTTCAGTATTGATCTCCTCAAGCTCCTGGCCGGTAATGTGGTGTTGCCTGAAATTGCCCTGTCAGAGCCTCGTGTTTGGCTTGAAATAAATGGCGATGGCGCGCCCAACTGGATTCTTAACCCAAAGCATAAACCGATAGAATTTCCGGTGATTGGCGCGCTGACGATTGATCAAGGCACCGCGACCTATCGCGATCTAAAACACCAGACTGACTTGGTGCTTGCCGTCAAAACACTGCAAGACGGCATCGACAAACCTGAATTCGGTCTGGAGGTTACGGGCAAAGGACGTTTTAAAGGCATGCCCATGTCGCTTCAAGGCCGCGGTGGGGCGCTATTGAGTGTGCGTGATACCAGCCATCCCTATCCGCTTAAGGTAGCGGCAGTACTGGGCACGACCAAAGCAAGTATTGATGGCGCGCTGGTTGATCCCTTGAATCTAAAATCAGAGCAGCTGAACTTCAAACTGGAAGGCAGTGATCTGGCGTTGTTGTTCCCGATTATTGGTGTGCCAATTCCACCTACGCCCGCTTACAAGCTCGCCGGCTTTCTGGATCACGCCGACAAAATATGGACTTTTCGCCGGTTTAAAGGCGTGGTGGGGCAAAGTGATATCAGCGGCGATTTTGCGGTGGATCGCAGCCAACAACCGCAAAAAATAACGGCCACGCTGGTATCGCAAAAACTATTGATGCGGGACCTTGGCGGCTTTATTGGCGCTGATCGCGGCGTACGGCGTAGTGAGGTGCCACCGCCCAGCGATAGGCTGATGCCGACCGAGCCATTTAGCCTTGAAAAAATCCAGGCGGCGGATATGGATGTGCATTTTCGCGGCGAGCAGATAGTCACTGAAAAACTGCCGCTTGAGAAAATGAGCGCTCATCTCATCGTCACCAACGGGGTGCTAAAATTAACGCCGCTGGATTTTTGGATGGCGGGTGGACATCTGGTGTCACAAATTGAAATGGACGGGCGCCAGAAAAACATCTTCACCCACGCCGACATCGCCGCCAAAGGTCTCAGGCTCGATCTGATGTTTCCGAATTCCAAGCTCGCCTCGGCTGATACCGGCACGATGGGTGGCCGTGCCAAGCTGGTAGGCAAGGGTAATTCAGTGGCGCAATTACTTGGTTCAGCCGATGGTGAAGCGGCGCTGATTATGGACGGTGGCTCGGTAGGAGAATTATCGCTGCGACTCGCTAACTTGGATATTGCGAATTCGCTCAGACTGCTTCTCGGCGGCGATAAGCAAACGCCGATTGGTTGCATGGTGGGCAATTTCAAAGCCGTTAATGGCGATTTCATCGCGCAGGATTTGGTGCTGGACACGCCCAAGGTTAATGTGACCGGCACTGGCAATATAAACTTTATTGATGAATCGCTACACCTGAGGCTGGTGTCGCGCTCAAAGGGATTTAGTCTGGCAAGCTTACGTGGCCCCGTCGTCATTACGGGCACGTTCAAAAACTCGGCGGTGCGGCCTGAATTAGGCGGTGTTATAGTTCGCGGCGGCCTTGCGGCGGCGCTCGGTGCGGCTACGGCGGGCATCGGTGCGCTGCTACCGCTGCTGGATTTTGGTAAAAATAAGGACAGTAATTGTGCCGCGCTGATCAGTCAGGCCAAGTCTGATGCGGGCGTGAAGGCGAGTGATATTTTGCCAAAACCATTGGCTAAAAAATTGCCCCCAACATCAACCAAATCAGTCAAACCAAAAGCAGCTGAGACGTCCGCATCGCCCAAGACATCCAGACCGCTGCCAACGCCGTAAGTGACGCGACCACTTCGACTTCACAAACCCCATTTAGCATGAAGAATGAGGCTTGAGGCGTCATAACGACCAAAAATATTTGGTACAGGGCTAAGAAATCATGTTGCGAATTACGCTGGTTGTTATCGCGCTGCTGTTATTGGCAGCATCTATTTCGGCTTGTTCGCCGTTGAAAATTATTAACGGGCTAACCCCCGCTGATACTTACACCGCCACCACCGATATTGCATATGGGACAGATGCGCGCAACAAGATGGATGTGTACCAACCAAAGAAACCAGCAACACCAACCCGCGATTCGCCAAACGGCTATCCGATTGTGGTGTTCTTCTTTGGCGGATCGTGGGTCAGCGGTGATCGTGAAAGTTATCGGTTCGTGGCCGAAGCGCTGGCAGCAAAAGGCATCCTCGTGATGGTTGCGGATTACCGACTGTATCCGCAGGTTCGTTATCCGGATTTCCTCACCGATTGCGCGCAAGCGGTGGCGTGGGCACAGCGCGAGGCCGCGCGTTATGGCGGCGATACCCAGCGTTTATATTTAATGGGTCACAGCTCCGGCGCGTATAACGCCGCGATGCTGACGCTTGATCCGCGTTGGCTCACGGCAGCTGGGGTTAAGCCGACCGCAGTGGCAGGCTGGATTGGTTTGGCCGGGCCCTATGATTTTTTTCCGATGACCAATAAGCAGGCTCAGCCGGTATTTAATCACCCTGATTATCCAGCCGGCTCCCAGCCAATCGACTACGTATCAAGAGCCGCGCCGCGCACCTTTCTGGGCGTGCCGACTACCGACGATGTGGTCAACCCCGAACGCAACACCCAACAGTTAGCCGAAAAGCTGCGCGCGGCGGGTGTGCCGGTCACCTTGAAACGCTATCCCAGCGCAAGTCATGCTTCACTGATTGGCGCCTTTGCATGGCCACTGCGCCGTGTGGCGCCAGTGCTGGAGGATGTTGCACAGTTTGTGTTGGGCAAGGGTACGACTTCGTTTACCTCAACTATCTCCACTTCCCCCACGGCTGCAACCACGAATTAATCAAACGCGCCACCAACGCATGCGATCTAAGCACCTCGGTGCGCACCATAACTACAGGCGCAATATTGGAGTGGATATGGGGTTTATGCCTGTAAACACCCGCCAACGCTGGGGTTTCGTTTCTGAATAAAGGTCGCTGAATGTAGCGCGATCAATCTTCCAACAAGCCTTTCTTGCGCAACATCGCCGTCACGGTGGGTTCATTGCCGCGAAACGCGCGATAGGCGTCCATCGGTGGCAAGCTGTTGCCGCTTGAATAAATATATTGATGCAGTCGTTTAGCCACGGTGGGGTCGAACGGGTTACCGGCT
>JAYWCO010000083.1:0-3134 GCA_043780475.1 Burkholderiales bacterium
CGTCAAAACAAACTCGGCGATGCCGTGCTGGTGAAACTCGCCTATCGAGGCCGGCCCAGCCGCGCCGAATTTCCATTAAATGCAATCTTCGCCACCGGCAGCACCAACAGCACCGTGGGCTTAAGCGGTCACGCCAAGGTGATTGATGATGTTGCCGCGCATACCGCAGCGGGCGGCGCGTTTTATGTGTGCGATGACGCCGTGCAGTCAGAGGTTTGTTTGCCGCTGCTTGATGAAGGTGGCAAGGTGCTGGGCATTATCGACGCTGAGGCTGCGCCGAAAGCGTTCTTCAATAGCAACCGGATGGTGACGATGGTGGCGATGGCGTTGGTGATACCTGCGTTGCTGCCGTAGCAATTCTCACGTCGGGCGGCGGCTAAATATAGAGCGATAGGTGCTGCAATACAAATGCCTCAATAAACCCATTGTTATTTTGCAAATGCGGCGCGAATCGTTTCAATACGCTGCCGGTTTACACCCAAATCGCGCACCCCTAAACGTGACGCAGAGCGCACCTGAATCAGGCTCGCCTTTTCATCCAGCGCAAACTCAACATCATCAACGAAACCCAGATTGGCGGTCTTGAATTCGGCGTAAAGATAGTCCGGTTTCTCAGTCACCACGGTGGTTCGCGGCTGTGCTTTCACAATAGCCGCGAGCTTGTTCCAGGCGGTGGTCGCCGCGCCTTCAAACCTGATGGGCTCGATGTAATGCAGCGTGTCTGATTTTTCAACCGTGGATAAAACGGTGTTGGGTTTCCATGAAGGCGGTTTGAATTGGCCGTTATTAAAGCCTAGCCCGGCCGGGCGCGAACCTGAAAAAAGTCCCATGGGTTGTCCTCCAATAATTTCGATACCGATGATGATGCCTAATATGGCAATAATAGCCAGAAGGATCAGAAGAGTGCGCTTGAAAAATAATTTTAGAGTCATAGAATAGTTTAGCTCATCAGGGTTTTAACGCCGCCCGGTGTGCGAATGTAGGCGCACATGGTCATGCCGGAATAGGGTGGGGTTGAGGTTAACGTCAAGGCATTTTCAAGGCCCATCTCGCTCAGCAAATAGCGAATTTTGGCCGGGTTGGGATGGGCCGCTTCCATCCATTCAAAACGGCATTGCTGATCGGGTAAACCTTGGCAGGGATGTCGCGGCACATCCCACTGAATCAGGCTGGGTATCAGCCCGGCCTCAAAGGGATAGCCGTCATCGGGAATGGTGATGCGCCATTTGAAATCACCGCGCTCCATCGGCCGAACGCCGCCCAACATGCCGCCGGTTTTTTCAGCCAGCGCATCAATATTTTCAGTGCGCGCTACCCAGCCGAGCAGGCGCGGTTTTTGCGCAATGCGCTCTTGGACATCCCGCGTATCCAGGCCAAACCAGCGTGGCATGAATGGTGGCTTATCTGCGCGGCTGGCCTCAGGGTCAATCGCAATCAGCTCCAGATAGCAATCCGGCCCCAACGATAACAAACGATTGTGCGTGCCCATGCGGGTATGGCTGCCCACATCGCTCAAACTAACGGCTAAAAAACGCTCCAGCCACGCGCTGCCACGTGCCAGATCGGCACAGCCAATGACTAAATGATCGAGGGTGGTGGCATCCATGTGGTGGGTTTTTTTATTTGTTTATGTTGACTGCAACACCGCGTAATTGATCAACCTGCGCTGCATCAATGAGTCTCAAACTGAAAGCAGAGATTATCACGCAACGCTTTAAAAACGCACGCGATAACGGTATCGAAATTTGCACCCAACTACGCCATAAAAAAATTGACCCATGAGGAAAAATATGAAACATCCTGCTTTATATACTTCACTGGTGATGGGTTTAACGTCGCTGACTGTTTCATTCATGTTGTCCGCGCTTGCTGAAACACCGGCATGGCCCGCGAAGCCGATCAAATTGGTTGCGGTCTTTCCACCGGGGGGCTCGGTGGACCAAGTGGCCCGCGTTATTTCTCAGCCGCTACAAACCTTGCTCAAGCAGCCGGTGATTGTTGACAACAAAGGCGGGGCATCAGGCTCCATCGGTACCGCTGCCGTGGCCAAGTCTGACCCGGACGGCTACACCTTTGCGGTGGTGTTTGATACCCACGGTGTAAACCCCAGCCTGATTCCTAATCTACCCTACGACACGAAAAAAGATTTGGTGCCGGTGATGCTGATCTCGCGTTCCGCGATGATGGTAGCCGCGCATCCGTCGGCTGGTTTCAAGAGCTTCGCCGAGGTGGTCATCGCATCGAAAAGAGATCCCGGTAAATACGCCTTCGCCAGTATTGGATCAGGCAGTCTGGCGCATTTGTCGCTGACGCAGTTACAAAATCAGGGCAATTTTCAACTGACGCATGTGCCGTATAAAGGCGGTGGCCCGGCCTTGCAGGACGCCGTAGCGGGCCAGGTGCCGTTAATCGCGGGCACCGTGTTTCTGATCAGTCCGCAAGTAGACGGTAAAAATCTGGTACCGCTTGCGGTTACATCTGCAAAAAGAATCGCAAAATATCCCGATGTAAAAACCATCGCAGAGCAAGGTTTCCCTGGCTATGAATCCGTGGCATGGTGGGGAATTTTTGCGCCCGCTAAAACCTCGCCAGCGATTATTGCGGCGATGAATGCAGCGCTGGTAAAAGTCCTGAATGAGCCCGGCGTACGGGATCGTTTAACCGCACAGGGTATGGAAATTGTGGCGTCCAAGCCGGATGAATTGGGCAAATTTCTGGATGTGGAAATTGAGCGCTGGGCAAAGGTTATTAAAGACAACAAAATTAAAGCAGGGGAGTAAACGTAGCAATAACAGTAGGCATAAGACTAGGATAATACTAAAAACTGGCATAAAAATGAGAATGCAAAAACCCATGCCAGACCGAATGCCGCCGCTTACCGATGCTGATTTAACACCGGATCAACGCGATGCCGCCAACGAGCTTGCCAGCGGCCCACGAGGTGCGGTGTTCGGGCCATTTGTCCCGCTACTGCGCTCACCCGAGCTGATGCGCTGCGTACAAAAAACTGGCGAATATTTACGCTATAACTCGGCACTGCCGCCGCGATTATCCGAGTTCGTTATTTTGCTGGTGGCGCGCTGGTGGAATCAGGATGTCGAGTGGCAGATCCATCATCCCATTGCGCTCAAGGC
>JAYWCO010000084.1:0-3481 GCA_043780475.1 Burkholderiales bacterium
CGCGTCGGCAAAATTATTGCCGAGCCCATTGTCTCGCACGGTCTGGCCACAACGCGTGCCGAGCTCAAAGCGCGGGTGGGTCAATTATTGACGCAGGTGGGCTTGTCACCGCTTGATGCTGAAAAATTTCCGCATGAATTTTCCGGCGGGCAACGCCAGCGCATCTCGATTGCGCGGGCACTCTCAAGTAATCCGGAGTTTCTGGTTTGCGATGAGCCTACCTCGGCGCTGGATGTCTCGGTGCAGGCGCAGATTTTAAATTTGATGAAGGATTTGCAGCGCAAGTTCGGGCTGACCTATTTATTTATTTCGCACAATCTGGCCGTGGTCTCACACATATCGACCCGCGTGGGTGTGATGTATCTGGGTCGCCTGGTGGAAATCGCCGACACCCAGCGTATTTTTACGCGACCATTACATCCTTACACCCAGATGTTGCAATCAGCCATTCCCGATTTAAAAATGACCGGTAAACAACGCACACCGGTAGCCGGTGAAGTGCCCAATCCGCTTAACCCGCCTACCGGTTGCGCGTTTCACCCGCGCTGCCCGCATGCAAATGAACGCTGCAAACACGAGCGTCCCGAGATGATTGATCACCCCGAAGGTGGCCAGGTGGCTTGCCATGCGGTTGAAGAAAGGCGCATTGATATAAAATTGGCGGCATAAATGTCATGTAAAAATAACATCACTAACGGCATCGATAAGCCGTAACCATAGTCATGGTCGTGGCCATCACCGTGGTCATAACCGTATCAAAAAATAAAGAACAAGCGCAGGGAGGTCAATTGAGAGTTTTCTTTGCTGTCTGGCTCGACGCCGATACCCTCACCACAGTAGAGGCCGTGCAATCGCGATTGCTCGATATCAGCGGCGGTAGGCTGATCGTGCCGGAGACCATTCACCTCACCCTGTCATTTGTCGGCGACATCATGCCCGAACGGCTCGATGAACTGGTGGCGATTGGCAACCAGATTCGTCTACCGCCGTTTCAGTTTTGCATCAACAAAATTAGCTGTTCTGAAACCTCAAGAGTCGCTTGGGCCAGTTCAAAACAAGTGCCTGAAGCACTCATGAATTTGCAGTCAACGCTTGACAGTCTGGTCGTCAAGGCAGGGTTCCCGCTCGACCTCAGACCGTTTCGCCCGCACATTACCCTGCTACGCAATCTGCCCCACCCCTTTACAACCATGTCCACACAGGATTTCATCTGGCCGATCACCGCGTTCTCGCTGGTTGAAGCCCGCAAAAACAGCGGCGGCGCGCCGTATAAAATACTGCAAGTGTGGCCGCTGCATGGCTAGGCCGTCATTGCAAGAACTAAACTCGTTTATCCGTGAGGCGCTTGAAGCAAAAATGGCTGGAGAAGCGCTTCAAATGGCGATCTAACTTCGTCATATTTTGGTTCTACCAATAAGGCTATGTGACGCCGCATCAAATTTATGCACCGGTGTGTGATCACCGCAAAATCTCCCTCAATCCCCCTTTAAAAAGGGGAAGGTGTGAAGGCAGCCCGGCAGAACACACGAACATAGGTGAGCGCTAATCTGGGCTGCAATTGATGCATGCGCGGTATGCGCTCATTCCTTTTCTAAAGAGACGGTGGGAGAAATTGGCGCGCGTTGCTTATTTTTTTGTGGGCGCTGTGACTGCTGCAGCTGCTGTCGGCGACTTTGGCTTGAGTTGCTCAAGCCATGTTTTCCAGTCAATCGGCCCGTCATCAAAGCGCTTTTTCAGATTCTTTAATACGTTCGGCCACGCTTTCGAAAAATAATCGAACGCCTTGTCCCATTCATCGCCCTCACCCCAGCCGACATGATAAATCGACACATCCGTAAGTGAGTCACCGCGCGCAATCAGCCGCACTATCACCACGGTGCGTTGCTTACGCGCCGTGGGCAGTGACGGCGGCGCGTTCCAGGTGAACGACAACATTTTTTCATCCTGGAAGCCAATGATGCGCATCTCATCTGCGCCTTTCATACCGGGTGCGGCGTAGGGATTCATATAAATCTGAAACGGGCCATCGACGCGCAGCTCGACCTCGGCATCCGGTGCAAAAAAAGTTTTGATACCGTCGGTGGTAGTCCAGGCGTGCCAGACTTCCTCAACGCTTGCTTTGACGGTGATGACTTCATGGATAGCCCGTTCGGGCGACGGCGCAGGCGGGTTACAGGCCGATAGAAAAGCCACCGCTGCCAATAACATTATCAAGCAAATTTTCATGATGATTTATGCCGCAGCAGCACGCGCGTGATCCGTTTAACCGCTTCCTGCAGGCGCGCAATATTGTTGGTATAGGCGATACGAATATAGCGCTCGGGATGGTTCAGGCCGAAATCCTTACCAGGCGTAATGGCGACATGCGCTTCCTGCAAAATGCGCCGTGATAACGCAAAACTGTCACTCGTAATCTTTGAACAATCAGCATAAATATAAAACGCGCCTTGGGGCTCAACCGCGATCACAAAACCTAACTGACGCAACGCGGGTATTAAAAAATCACGCCGCGCCTGAAACTCGCGACGACGCGCTTCCAGTATCGCAATCGTGTCCGGTAGGAACGCGGCCAGCGCCGCGTGCTGTGCGGGCGCCGAGGGCGAAATAAATAAATTTTGCGCGAGCTTCTCAACCTCGCGCACATATGCTTGCGGCACCACTACCCAGCCCAGACGCCAGCCCGTCATCTGAAAATATTTGCTGAAGCTGTTGATGACGAATAAATTATGCGATGCATCCGCAGCGCATGAGAGCGCCGTTGATGGCTCAACCCCGTAAGTGAGTCCCTGATAAATTTCATCCACGATCAGCGTGCCGCCGCGCGCGGTGACAGCGGCGTGAATCGCTTGGAGTGAAACGGGATGAACCAGCGTGCCGGTGGGGTTAGACGGTGTGGCCACCAGCGCCGCCACACTACGCGGCCCCCAGTTTGCGTCGATATGTTTGGCCGTCAATTGATAGCCATCCTCAGCGCCCGCCAGAATCGCTTTCGGCACGCCTTCCATCGCGCGCACAAAGTGGCGGTTACAGGGGTAGCCAGGATCAGCCATCAACACCTCATCACCCGGATTGAGCAACACGCCCATCGTCAGCAATAGCGCGGCGCTGGAGCCTGCGGTCACGATAATGCGGTTTGGATCGATGCTGACGCCGTATTGGCTGCGATAAAATTCTGCTATCGCTTTACGCAATGGTGGAATACCCAGCGCGGAAGTGTAGAACATGGATTGTTCGTTCAACGCCCGAATCGCCGCATCGACAATCGGCTGCGGCGTGGTGAAATCCGGCTCACCAATTTCCATGTGGATAACATCATGCCCTTGCCGCTCCAGCTCACGCGCCGCCGTTTGAATTTCCATCACCTCGAACGGCGCGATATGCGACATACGATTAGCCAGGCGGTGCATTTTTTGCGGCATTGGCTCTGTTGTTGAGTCCATCGCTGGTTGCGTACTAAATGGTGCGTTCATGATTGCATCTC
>JAYWCO010000085.1:0-2049 GCA_043780475.1 Burkholderiales bacterium
TGGCATGATCGGCTTGACCATCGGGCTCAGCATCTTTACCCCCACCTCGCTGGTGCCGGATGAAGATCAGGGCTACTACATCGCCGCCGTATTTTTACCGGATGGGGCCTCGCTTGATCGAACCGATAAAGTGGTCAAGCAGGTTATAGAGGCGATCAAATCGAACCCCAATAATCAGGATGTGATCGCCTTTGCCGGTTTTGATTTTTTAGGCGGCGGCTACAAAAACAGCGCGGCCACATTGTTCGTCACGCAGAAACACTGGGATGAACGCAAGGTCACCGGCAAACAGCTGGTGGGCGATTTTTTCATGAAGACCGCAGGCATTAAAGAAGCGCTGGTACTGGCGTTTAATCCGCCCGCTATTTTCGGTCTCGGCAATACTGGCGGATTTGAATTCTATATTCAGAATCGCGGCGAAGGCGGCGCGGCCAAACTACAACAGGGCATGTTTGCGATGATGGGTGCGGCCTCAAAAGACCCCAAACTGGCCGGTGTGCGATCGCTTTGGAGTGCGTCGGCCCCACAATTGAATGTGAATGTTGACCGCAATAAGGCCAAGGCGCTCGGTGTGCCGCTGGATAGCGCATTCAACACCCTGGCTGCGACCCTGGGCACCTATTACGTGAATGACTTCAACAAGTATGGCCGCACCTGGCAGGTGTTGATGTCAGCCGACAGCCTGTATCGCAAACGCCCGGATGATATTGGCCGTATCTTTGTCCGCAGTGATCGCGGCACGATGGTGCCGGTGTCAGCGTTTGCCAAGGTTGAATATTCGTCCGGCCCGGATAGTCTGGATCGCTTCAATAACCTGCCTGCGGTCAAAATGATCGGCAACGGTGCGCCGGGCACGAGCTCCGGGCAGGCGATTGAGGAAGTCGAGCGTCTGGCGAAACAAGCGCTGCCTGGCGATATGAGCCTCGACTGGAGCGGTGCATCGTTTCAGGAAAAGCGCGCAGGCAGCACCGCGATCTTCGCACTGGTGCTGGCGGGCCTGATGGCCTTCCTGATTCTCGCCGCACAATATGAGAAATGGTCGCTGCCACTATCGGTGTTGCTGGCGGTGCCGTTCGGTCTGTTTGGCGCGCTGGTTGCGGTCAAGCTGCGCGGCTATACCAACGATGTGTATTTTCAGATTGGCCTGATTACGCTGGTCGGTCTGGCCGCGAAGAATGCAATTCTGATTGTGGAATTTGCGGTACTGAAATCGCATGAGGGCGTGAGCTCGGCAGCCGCCGCTCTGGAGGCAGCACGGCTGCGCTTCCGACCGATTCTGATGACCTCTCTCGCGTTCATTCTGGGCGTGGTGCCGCTGGCGTTCTCGCATGGCGCAGGCGCGGGCGCGCGCAGCTCGGTCGGCACCGGCGTGATGGGCGGCATGCTGGCGGCTACTTTTCTGGCGATTTTCTTTGTGCCGCTGTTCTATAAAATTATTACGGATCGCCAATTAAAGGAACCCAAAACGGAAGCCGAGATTCGTGTTGAAGCAGAACATTCGCGCGGGCATACAGTACAGAATCTGCATACATCGCACCACAATCCTGCTGTGAGTGCCACACCGAAAGATGATGCGCAAGAAAATGTGCGCAGTGGATCCACAAACCCAACCGAAATAAAAGGTAATGATCATGCATAAACCTAATCGAGCGGCGTTCATGCGCGTGAAGATCACGACCATCATCTTCTCGACCCTATTGGGCACACTGAGCGCTTGCACCTTCGGCCCTGACTATGTGCGCCCTCAACTGGAGCTTCCAACCGCAAGCGTCAGCAGTGCCGCCAATATATCGACCGCCCCGCCTACTAACTGGTGGCTGGTCTTTCAGGATGCCAATCTTGACCGGCTCGTCAATGAAGCGCTGGCTCACAACAGTAATCTGCTGATCGCGGCTGCACGCGTCACCGAAGCTGAGGCGCAGTTGAGCGTGACGCGCTCTGATCAAGCGCCTTCTGCGTATATTTCAGCGGGACGAAATCGCAATCGCAATTCAGAAAAATCAGGCAACTTTCAATCCGGTGTGTCGCTTGAAACCACCGCCAATAAAG
>JAYWCO010000086.1:0-3474 GCA_043780475.1 Burkholderiales bacterium
CCCATATTGGCATAGTGAAATCCATCAACATCTTTGGCCGGATGAATCGCCTCGATAATCGCGCGGTCATCGATATGCGGTGGCAGCGGGAGCTGCACCAGCATGCCGTGAATGCCGGCATGAAGATTTAATTTTTCCACCCATGCCATCAGCTCGGATTGCGTAGTGGCCGCCGGTAGCGCATGAACTTCAGAGTGCATGCCAATCGATTCGCAGGCCTTGGCTTTATTCCGCACATAGACCTGTGAGGCGGCATCATCGCCAACAATAATCACCGCCAGACCGGGCCGGACACCGTGCTCAAGCAGACGATCTACCCGCAGCTTGTATTCAGCACGATAGAATTCGGAAATTTTTTTACCATCAATAATTTTAGCGGTCATATTAAATTTTAATTTGTTCGTTTTCAGTGATGATGAAATGAATACGTTGATCGTGCGCAGCGCTGGGTACTGCATCAACTATTTGGGTGGAAAATGCCGCTGAAACCCGCGTGGATGCTGGGGTTTGAGCACTTTTTACTGAATTTTCACGGGCCAGCAGCTGATCATAAAATCCCGCACCATAGCCCAGCCGCATGCCGGTTCGATCAAACGCCAAACCCGGCACCAGAATAAAATCTAGCTGACTCAAATCCACCAGCGGCGCACTAACGCGCGGCTCGCGAATACCAAAAACACCTGCTTGCAAATCAGCCACATTATCAACCTGGTGGATCACCAGCGCATGATTTTTTTTATCAACACGCGGCAGGGCCAGTCGTTTGCCATCCCTTAAAATCTGCTCCACAAAAAGCACCGTATCGAATTCTGAACCAAAACTCATATAGCCCATCACTGTTTTAGCCGCGCGATAGTCTGGCATATCGATCAACTGCTTCGTAATATTCACTGCATATTGTGCGCGCTCAGCTGGCGTGATGGCATTGCGGCGTTCAAGCGTGGCCAGGCGCAACGCACGTTTTTTGTCGTCAATGGTTGAAACAAGAGCGGGAATGGTCGGTATCACGGCAGACATTATCGCTGATGGCGTGGTTAGTTTCACCGTCTTGTTGATTATCCGGCTGGCAGGCATCAGTTGTGCCTGGCCGCAAGATGTGGGGCATCAGCCATTGCATCATCCCGCGCTAATGTGTTGACGAGCTGCTGAGCGTGGCCGGGCATTCAGGCGGCGTCTGTGCTGCAAACAGATACCCAGATTTGTTTTGCTTGGCGCGATACATGGCGGCGTCGGCATTTTTAATCAGCATCTCGACAGTCGTGCCGTCCTTTGGAAAAATGGCGATGCCCATGCTGGTATCGACTGAAACACTAATGGTGCGGCCGTCATTGTTAAAAATGCAGGGCGCTTTAATCGCCTTGATAAATTTTTCAGCAACGACGGCCATATTTATATCATCGCCAGCCTCATTTAAAAGACAAAGAAATTCATCGCCCCCGAGCCGACAAACGGTGTCGTCGATTCGACAATTTTCTTTAAGCCGCTGCGCAATCGTTTGCAATACAAAGTCACCTGCATCATGTCCGTGCGAATCATTGATGATTTTAAAACCGTCCAGGTCCAAAAACATTACAACCAATGCCCAGCGGTGTCGCTTCGCTTTGGCGATGCCCTGCTCTACCCGATCATAAAACAGCGCACGATTCGCCAAGCCGGTCAGCACATCATGAAACGCTGCATGGCGCGCAACTTCTTCTTGTTCTGTCAATGCGGCAAACCGATGATCAAGGAGATTGCGATCTTTAACTTCACCTTCCAAAGCGCGGTTCACCACCGCCAACTTTTCAGCAGCGTCTCTTATTTTTTCTTCAACTGCGTCATTTTGCGCGACCGCATTCTCAAGCCCTTTTTCAGCAGCTAGTGGCAGGCTTTGATCAGTCAATCCTTGCTTGAGTACCTCATTGACTGATTTCAGCTCGTCGGCAGAATCCGTAACGAGATTTTTAATGTGTTCATTTTGCTCAAGCACTTTTGTGAGCGCTTTGGCGGGCGCTGTGGTCAGTACTGCGGCGAGTGCTGCGGCCTGCGCTAATTCTGCGTTAGAGGGGGTGCTCATATTGTTCGGCTTTGGCAGGCAAAATTCACTGGCGCGGATGGTTCACAAAGTTTCATTTCGGCTCCTGCTTGAATGATCAAATGATAAAAAATGGACATGCTGGCGGATCGTTTGCAGCATGCTCGGCCGCGATCTGCAATCGGTGTGTCGCTATGTTTTGAACACGAGTTTGAATAGGGTCTACGATTAAATTTTTAATTTAAAACACAGGCACTGGCACACCGTTCGGGGCATTTTTGCTTGAAAATGCCCGCCAATCAATGACTTTTAGTTCGGCCTCAGCTTTGTAAACCTTCATTTATTCAGATCAGCGAACCTGAAAATGTAGGACTAACGGCGACATCTTGTCGCCGCGTGCTGAAAAAACAGTAGGCGATCTGTGGGGTGTACACACTGGATAAATTCATTCAATATTTAATTGATCAAACAGCGGTCTTGTAGCAGAATCCGCTGTGACTTTTAATGCCCCTGATAATTTAATTCAACCACGCCATTGCGCCCATAGAGCCTGGTTCGTGTTGGCCACTGTGCGGGTCTATGTGCGTGTCTATCTATGTGCCAGCGCACTGTTCTGGCCTGACATTTCAGCGGCCCAACAGGCTGAAGTTAAAAATGAAAATCGGGCTGAAGCTCAGGATGAAATAGTCGTTACGGCCACGCGCCTGCCCAGTGCCAGCGGTAGCGCGCCCGCGTCAGTTGACCGCGTTGCGGTTGATGCGATTAAAGCGGGCTTGCCGCTGATTGATTTGAGCGAGGTATTAAACCGAGTGCCTGGCATCGTGGGGCAAAATCGGCAAAACTTTGCGCAGGACACGCAAATCAGCGCCCGTGGATTTGGGGCTCGCGCCTCGTTTGGGATTCGTGGATTAAAGCTGTTTGTCGATGATATTCCAGCCAGTATTCCGGATGGTCAAGGCCAGGGTGCGGTCATCCCTTTATTTGCGATCAACAGTATTGAAGTCTTGAGAGGCCCGTGGGCCGTGCCGTTTGGCAATGCGGCAGGCGGCGTCATCAGCGCTAAAACGGCTATGCCTCCATACACATCGTACGCGTCACACACCTCACCCACCCCGCAGTTTGAAACCAGCGTCGCCGCAGGGCCGGATCAAACCCTGATCAGCACCTTGCAAGCTGGCGCGTCGACCGAAAATATCGCAGGCCATATCGCCAGCCAACGCTTATCCAGTGATGGCTACCGAGCACATAGCCAAGTGCATCGCGAACAGAGCTATGCGCGGCTGGATTTAGCCCTCGCCGCGGGCCAACAATTGATGTTCACCGGCAACCTGATTCGCCAGCCGGATACGGCTGATCCGCTTGGATTAACCCGCGCGCAATTCGATGCCGATGCTCGTCAAGCACCTGCCGCAGCGCTCGCGTTCAACACCAGAAAATCCATCCATCACCAGCAGCTTGGG
>JAYWCO010000087.1:0-5731 GCA_043780475.1 Burkholderiales bacterium
GTTTCGTACAGCAGAATGCCGGCATGATCGCCCGTGAACGGGCGCCCGGTGGCATTGGCGCCGTGCATACCCGGCGCCAGACCAACAATAAACAACGACGGTGCGGTATCGCCAAAAGGTGGCACCGGCCTGCAAAAATAGGCTGGGTATTGTGACTTCACCTCGTCCAGAAAGCTGGCCAGACGCGGGCACTGACGACACGCCACGTCGTAGTTTTTTTCGATTTTAATTATTTTTTTCATGGGCAATGATTTAGCCTGAGATTGATGGAGTTGCATATTGAATTTGCATTAAAGCTACATTGACACTACCGCGAGACCGCTATAGAAACGCCGTTGAAAACAATAAAGGGCACGGAGAACCGTGCCCTTTATTGTTGTTTCCAGTACTGAGCCTCCAGTACAACCCGCTAAATTCAACTATACCCGGCGGCGATATTCACCCGTGCGGGTATCGATCTCAATCTTGTCACCATTTTCACAAAACAAAGGCACCGAGACTGCAAAGCCGGTACTCACGAGTTTGGCTGGCTTCATGACTTTACCGGAGGTATCCCCGCGCACCGCAGGGTCAGTGCTGATCTCGCGCTCGACTGAGGTGGGCAGCTCAATTGAAATCGCTTTGCCATCATAAAAGGTTACCTCACATGGCATCGCATCTTCGAGATAATTAAGCGCATCACCCATGTTTTCCGGCTCAACCTCGTACTGGTTGTACTCACCGTCCATGAACACATACATGGGGTCGGAAAAATACGAATACGTCACGGCTTTTTTCTCAAGCGAGACAACTTCAAATTTATCATCAGCTTTATAAACGGTTTCCATGCCGGAAGCCGTGAGTAGGTTTTTGAATTTCATTTTAACCACGGCGGCGCTACGACCACCCTTGTTGTACTCGGCTTTCAGAACAACCATCGGATCTTTACCGATCATAACGACGTTGCCAGCGCGGAGCTCTTGTGCGATTTTCATGGAATAACTTTCATGCGGTTAAGGATTCTGGTGCAGGACTTGCGCTTCTACAATGAAAATATTGTTGCTGTACGTCACAGTGCCCAGCAAAGCCCTAAATTCTAGCTGTTTTCGCGTAGAAAGTCATCAGCTGACTCGCTAAATCAGGAATTTGCGATAGTTTTTGCGTCCACTGCGCCGCGTGTTCCTGTAACGGACCGAGGTGATGCTTAAAAGCCTGCCAAGCCGCACCGATGGCATCGATATCTTCATCATTCCAAGCTCGATGCAGCTCGCGCAGCGCGACTGCCGCATCAGCTGCCAAGTCCTCACAATACAAATCCAGAAACGCGTTCAGCTTGAGCCAATGAGCGCGCTCAGCTTGCGGATAAATTTGCCAAATGAATGGCTTGGCTGCCCATTGCGCGCGCACAAATGAATCCTCACCGCGCACAAACAGCACATCCTGCGACCACAGTAGTTGATCAAACGCGGGCTGCGACTGGAATTCGATAGTCTGTAGATCCACGTCCGTATTTAGTGCCCTCGCCTGCAGGGCCAATGCGCCCTCCGGAATGGTGCATAGGGGGCGCGGCCAGGATTGGCTGAAGCTCGCCAATAGCGCAGGCAGAGCCGCATTTTCATAACCAAACATGAATATTTTTAGCGGCTGAGGTGGCTTTAGTGGCTCGACATCGGCGGATAAATACTCGTCGACGTGTTTGGATTCAGGTTTGCCCTCAAGTCCACGCGCAAGTCCGCGCTCACGCTGGAACTGCTGTTGCTGGAGCAGCAGACCGTGTTCACGAATTAAACCGCCGGTATCGGTGCGAAACCCCGGGAAAAAGAAAAACTTGTTGAGGCCGGTTGGCGGATGCGGTGAGGGCAGCAAATGGTGTTCGCCAATCCAGCTCTCCGCGCTCAGATACTCAAGGTTTAACCACACCGGGCTGGGCGTCATTGCCGCCATCGCGTTGATGTACAGGGGCGGCAACTCACATTGAAATGCCTCGATGACGCATTGCGCAGGCGCCAGCAGCAGATTTTCATGCCAGCGCCATATCCTGAGGCCATCGAGCGTTTGTGAATCCGCTTTGGTATCCGCCTCGAACACCAGCTTTTGAAAGCAGGCAAGGTCATCAACGATCAGTCGTACCTGTAGCGCAAACTCACTGGATAGTTGACGCGCCAAACGCCAGGTAACGCCGATGTCGCCAAAATTATCCACGACGCGACAAAAAATATCGCAGGTGATGGCGGGCGCGCGCAGCAACGACAGCTCAATCGATACCAATACCTGCCAACGCAGCACGCGCGGCGATATAGCGTGCATCATCGGCGAGTGGAATACGAAGGCCTGTCTGGTTAGACCGCGCCCGCATCCGTGCCAAATGTTGCGAAGTCTCAGGGCGCGCTCGGTGGCCACTCACCCACATACCGCTCAGCAGCTCATCACAGCGCATCGGGTCGTTACATAGCAGCACCATATCGCATCCTGCGGCCAGCGCTATGTCGGCACGAGCCACTATACCACCGGCCACTGAAGCACCTTCCATGGTCAGATCATCTGAAAAAATAACGCCCTTAAAAGCATATTCATCGCGCAATTTTTGTTGCAGCCACAGCTTTGAAAATCCGGCGGGCTGACTATCTACCTGGTCGTAGATGACGTGTGCCGGCATCACTGAATCAAGCTCATGGGCGAGTTCGATGAAGGGCACCATATCATCTGCAGTAATAGCGGCGAGACTGCGCTCATCATGCGGAATCTCGTGATGCGAATCGGCACGCACATAGCCGTGTCCAGGGTAATGCTTGCCGCAATTTGCCATCCCGGCGGCACGCAGACCGTTCATCAATTCGCGCGCGAGTACCGTCACGATGGCGGGTGAACGATGAAATGAACGATCGCCAATCACCCCGCTTTCGCCCCAATCCAGATCCAGCACCGGTGCAAACGTGAAGTCCACGCCGTGCGCAACCAGCTCGGCCCCCATGACATAACCACAAGCCTCGGCCAGACCTCTGGCATCGGCTGCCGACTGCTGCCAAAGCTCTCCCAACGCGCGCATCGGTGGAATAGCCGTAAAGCCCTCACGGAAACGTTGTACACGGCCACCTTCATGATCCACTGCAATCGGCAGCGATGGCTCACGAACCCCGTGGATACTGGCGGTTAGCCGTTTTAGCTGGTCCGGCGATTGATAATTTCGCGCAAATAAAATGACCGCGCCGATCAAGGGGTGCTGCAATCGCTTGATGTCGTCCGGCGTTAATTCGAGGCCGATCACATCAGCCATTACCAATCCAAGCGGGATGTTTAAAGTCATGTTATTTCCAGAATAATGAAGGCAATAGCGTGTTCCAATTCATCCGAAATCGACACATGCGAGGATGAAATCGTACGCTGATTAAGTCGTTCCGTTAATGCGTGAGAGGTGGCGATTAGCGGCTTGCCGCGTGCGTCGTGCGTAACCGCCACATCATGCCAGCCGACCTCGGCGCCGATACCGGTCCCGAAGGCTTTTGAAAACGCTTCTTTCACCGCGAACCGTTTAGCCAGGAACCGCGCTGGTTGTGAGGTTTGGGCATATTCGGCGACTTCCGTCTCGTTCAAAATCCGATGCAAAAAACGATCACCAAACCGAAATAAAGAATCCTCAATCCGTTTGATACTGACAATGTCGGTGCCGATACCAAAAATCATACTGCACGATCTATCGCGGTAAATGGCGGCATTCGCGCAGTCACGCGCAAATAACGACGTACGGTCTCAGCCAACCCCAACTCAAGCGCATCGGCAATCAAGGCGTGGCCAATTGAAACCTCCAGCACCGCGGGTATGGCGTTTAAAAATGACCCTAAATTTTGTAGATTCAGATCGTGTCCTGCGTTCACACCGATCCCCAACTGGTGAGCGGCTTGTGCCGTATCTATGTATTGTTGCAACACCACCATCTGATTATATTTATCAAAGGCTTCAGCGTAGGGCTCGGTATAGAGCTCAATTCGGTCTACGCCCAATTGTTTTACCGCCGTCATCGCATCAGGCGCGGGATCCATAAACAAGCTGACCCTGACACCGATTGATTTCAGCTCGGCGATAACCGGCGCCAGTCTTGCCGCATCAGTATGCATATCCCAGCCGTGATCAGACGTAAATTGCCCTGATTCATCGGGTACCAGGGTGCACTGCTGTGGACGAACCTCGCGTACAAAGTCGAGCAAACCATGGAAAGGATTGCCTTCAATATTAAATTCAGCGTTCGGCCAGTCGCGCAGCAACGCAGATAGCTCGCGCACATCATGCGCGCGTACATGGCGCCCATCGGGCCGCGGATGCACTGTGATGCCATTCGCGCCGGCCTCCAGCGCGATGCGGGCCGCACGCAGCACACTGGGAATGCCGATAGAACGGGTATTGCGCAGCAGCGCGATTTTATTCAGGTTGACGCTAAGTTGGGTCATAACAGGGATAACGTTAAAAGATTGATTAATTAACCTGCAAATCGCGAATCAACTGCCGGGTGTGCAGGGTTTTATCGCCCAACACATGGTTGATCGCACGCCGCATCAATTGCTTGGATTGCATCTGTGTTACGGGGTCAGAAAAATCACCTGCCGCCATATCCCGTAAGGTTTTACCCTGCAATTGTAATCCATCAATAGTGCCATTCCCGTGGCGATTCGCGCTCCTCCGAAGCATGCGATCACACGCAACCGGGCCGCGCTCAAACACATAAAAATATTCCCGGGATAGCTCGATCGCCTCGTGCGTTTCTGCTTCTTCATTCAAGCTAAGTGCATAGCCGATTTCCTGCAAAAGCGAAATTTCGAATCGTCGCAGCACCGCCGCAATATTGCGCACATCCATTTTTCTGCTCACGCTTAATGGGGCAGCCCCATTAATGACTTCCTCAAAGCCTTCCGCAGCGCCCGACAATTGCATGACCGCATTTTCATAAGATTGGAAAAGCACCTCGTGCGCCTCTTCACGATGCGTTAATTTCAGCAACAGCTCGTTCATGTAAAACGCCGACATCAAGGTGGCACCGCTGAGCTGCGGGAAAATTCGCTCGTGCTCGGCTGATTTCAGGGTCTTCATATCAGCCTGACCAAACCACTTAAAGCTCAACTGCTGGAACGGGTTGAGCACACTTTTCATGGCGCTCGTGGGCCGCTTGGCACCTTTGGCAACGAACACGATGCGACCATGGGATCGTGTGAATGCTTCGAGAATCAGGCTGGTTTCCCGATAAGGATAGCTATGGAGCACAAAGCCTGCGCTGGATTCGCCAATCGCTCTCACTTAAATTCTCAATTAAATCGGCTCACAGACCGGGAATATTCCGGGCGATACCATCTGCAATGACACATTGATACATTGCCTGTTTTTATTCGTAGCCGTATTGTCGCAACAAGGCCTGATCATCCGCCCAACCCTTTTTCACTTTCACGAAAAGTTCAAGATAAACTTTGCCGCCAAAAGTCGTTTCCATATCTTTACGGGCATCCGTGCCGATGCGTTTCATCCGTTCGCCTTTGGTGCCAATCAGAATGGCTTTTTGGCTGTTTTTATCCACCACAATATTGGCAAATATTCGCCGTAAATCGCCTTCCTGTTCATATTTCTCAATCACCACACTAACGCTATAGGGAAGCTCATCACCTAACTGGCGAAATACTTTTTCACGAATAAATTCAGAAGCCATAAAACGTTCTGATTTGTCGGTAATTTCATCCCCCGAATAAACCGCTGGCGCTAACGGTAACAAGGG
>JAYWCO010000088.1:0-9982 GCA_043780475.1 Burkholderiales bacterium
CCATCCCCTGCACCCGAGGTTGTTTACCGATTGATGGACAGCAATCGCGAGGCGCTGCTGGCGATTAACGACGTCATAGGCCAGGCGCGACATGAAATCAAGATTTTCGATGTTTCAGCACAGTCGTTGCGAAACCGCGACTTTGGGCATCCCGAACGAATTGAAGCGCTCAGAAAAATACTGCTGGCAGACCGTAATAGCCGTCTATGTATTGCCCTGCATGAAACCAGCGGCATTGAGAGCGAGCTGGCACGCTTGGTCGGGTTACTGGCACTGTTTTCAAGCCAGATATCGATTCACCGCACAACGGGCGCTGCTCGCGAGGCCAAAGACGTGATGATCATTGCCGATCAAGCTCATTTCTGGCGTAAACCCTATTTTGAGCACCCCCACTCGGTAATCAGCCTGCATGATCTGGCGGCGGCACAGCCATTTGTGGATCGGTTCGAGCAAATTTGGGAAAGCACAGAAGTCGCTGTCACGGGTAGCACTGTCGGCTTATAAAACTGCCAAAAAAAACCCCAAAACTTAATTCAGGTGGAAATGTCGGATCTAATTGATTTTTAGGGGAACTATTGTGCAGTGCGTCACACCGATGATATACTTGACAGTCGGTCAAATTTGCATCACGGCAGCTATCAAGCATTACTCTCGGAGCACTAGCTCTAGGACGGCAAGAAGTTGCCGCAGCCGATAAAAATTTTTGATCAAAATTTTTTCAATTCATTCATCAAGGGAAGTCACATGAACAAGTCAATCGTTGTCGCAGCAATCGTCGCAATCGGCCTGGCCGCATGCGGTAAAGATGCACCTAAAGTAGAAGCACCTAAAATGGACGCACCTAAGGTTGAAATGCCGAAGGCTGTAACCGACGCGGCTGCTGATGCTGCCAAAACTACTAGCGCTGCTGTTGTTGATGCTGCTAAAGATGGCGCTGCTAAAGCCGTCGAAGCTGGTAAAGACGCTGCTGCCGGTGCTACTGCTGCTGGTAAAGACATGGCCGGCGCGGCTAAAGAAGCCGTTGGTGCTGCTGCAACAGCCACCAAAGACGCTGCTAAAGACGCCGCTGGTAAAACTGCTGATGCCGCTAAAGATGCTGCTGGCAAAGCAGTTGCTGGCGCGAAAGACGCAGCTAAAGACGCAATGCCAAAGAAGTAATTCTTGGTTATTCTGTACTGAAAACGCCGACTTTAAGTCGGCGTTTTTATTGGGCGTTAAATACACTGATTCATTAATACAAATTAAATAGCCGGTTAATGTTGCTGCCTGCTGTAGTCACTGAGCCAGTGAAGCATTGAGCCAATGATCTACTAAACCATTGAGCCACCGAGAACTCAAGCATCGCGCCAGGCAAATCCGTCATCCTGTTCGGCAATGCCAATCCAGTCGGTCGCGCACATCAATGCAGCTGCCAGCGCGCTCCGCGCCAATTCGGGTGAATTATTCTGCTTCGACAAATGCGCGGCAATCACGTGCTTTAGTTTTGAACAGTCTATTTTTGATAGCAGCAGCGCTGCAGTCGTATTATCGAGATGCCCAAATTTTCCCGCAACACGTTTCTTTAAACTAGCGGGATAGGGGCCCGCCATCAGCATCTCCAGATCATGGTTGCATTCAAGCACCAGAGCATCACAGCCTGACAAGGTTTCCTCGATATGCGTCGTTAACGCGCCGGTATCCGTTAGCACGCCCAAACGACGTGCGCCGTCCGAAAATACGTACTGCACCGGCTCATAGGCATCGTGTGGCACAAAATAAGGGGTTACCTCAACATCGCCAACGCTGAAGACTTCATGAGGATCCACAAAATTCATGAGTACGGCGGGTATGGAATTTTCACGCAATACCTTGGCGGTGCCATGCGTCATCCAGACAGGGATGCCATGTTTACGGGCAAATCGTGCTACGCCACTGATATGGTCAGAATGCTCGTGCGTGACGATGATCGCATCTATATCTTTGGCACTTAGTCCAATACGTTCCAGCCTGACTTCGGTATCGGCCAAGCCAAAGCCGCAATCCATCATCAAGCGCGTAACAGTGGTCGCCGCCACGACCTCGACGATGAGTGCGTTACCTTCGCTACCGCTGCCCAGTGACGCAAATTTCATTGCCAAACCTAATACTCCCGTTCGCTAACCATGGCCGCTAAAAAAGCGGGCTTGCCGAAATGGACAAGCCCGCTTTAAAACACTGCTTAAAATAACTTGAACCGACACACGCCATTATGCGGGCATGAGGTTTGGCGAAAAATTATTTCAACTGATCCAGCAACAAAGACAGAATGCGTTTCGCCGTGGCGGAATTATCCGGCTTGCCATCCGGTGTTTGCACCACGACCTCTGAGGCGCCCGCCACTTCGGACACAAACAGACGGTACTGCGGTTTGCTGGCAGGATCGTCTTTACGCCAGAACGCAAGCTTGTCCAAAAAGCCTTTGCCGGTGGTGGATTTAGCTTCCGCATCAGGATCAATATAGCGAACAAAAAACAGCCCTTTGGAGCGATCGCGATCCTCAACAGTGAAGCCGGTATTGTCGAGTGCCAAGCCTACGCGACGCCAGGCGCGATCAAATGGTTCGTTTACTTTCAGCGAACCGCCCTGCTCTTTGTTGTAGGCGGCGCGTGCGGTGCTGGCAGCGGCAGGCGCGGCGCCTGATGCAGTGGCTGAGGCAGTGGCTTTGTCCTTTTCGACTGGTGCGGTAAAGCCAAACTTCAGCATCATGCGCGCCAGCATTTCGGCTTCGAGCTCGTTGTCGTTAGGACGCGGCAACCATGAGGTGCTGGACTGATCTTGATTGGTAAACACTTCCTGCAAACCGCGATGCGTCACATAAATATCAATCGTGCCGACTTCTGCACCCGGCTCCAGCCGGGTTCGAAATTTATCACGCTCGTTCGATGAATAAAGGCCATCAATTAATCGGCCAATGGTTCTGCGCACCAAATCCTGCGGAATTTTGCCGCGGTTCTCGGCCCAATCCGTTTCCATGATGCCGATTTCAGGGCTCTCACGATTAAGCACAAAGCCTGCATCTGTCCAGAAAGATTTGGCCGTTGCCCACGCTTTATCTGACGAGGTTTTAACCACGAGCCAGCGCTGCTGACCGGCGCGCTCAATGCGTGCGTTGTCCACCTTGGGTAGCACGGAAGTGGTACTGGTTCCCTGCGCGGGCGCGGTATTGCGTTCGCGGTTATAGGTCGAGAAGGTGGTCGCTTTAGCATCCGGAATGACGTAACGGTCATCCGCGATAGGCGAGGTTAAATCTGGCGGCACTTCGAGTGAGGAGACCGGCTTGCTGTTGGATTGCGAACGGTAATCGATGCTTTTGTTTTCGGTCATGAAACCAAACATGCTGCAACCGGCAAACATCGCCACCATGGCGGCGGCCAGAGTTGGCTTAAGAGCGGAGGTAAAAACTGCGCTTAGGGCCCGAGCCGTCGCCGAAATGGCAGTACGTGCGGCGGTGAAATTAATTTTGTACGTCGACATTAGGCTGCTTCCTTAGTAAGTTCGAGAATGCCTGCTTGGCGCATTGCGGCACGTAAAGGTGAAAAATATTGGGACTGGAATGCTGTCAGCGGCAGGCGAATGCCGACGCCGATGCGGCCCATTTGATTAAGCGCCCACTTGACCGGGATCGGGTTAGGTTCAAGGAATAGCTGATTATGCAGGCCCAGCAAACGGTGGTTAATGGCGACCGCAGTGGCGCGATCCCCGCTGAGGGCGGCGGCACACATTTCATGCATGAGGCGCGGGGCGACGTTCGCGGTGACCGAAATGGTCCCATGCGCACCCAGCATCATCAGTGGCAGAGTGGAGGCATCGTCACCCGAATAAATGGCAAAGTTGTTAGGCGCCAACATCAATAATTCAGCGCCTCGGGCCATGTTGCCGGTGGCGTCTTTAATACCCACGATATTGGGAATAGCGGCTAAACGAAGCACCGTCTCATTGGCCATATCCGCCACTGTGCGGCCCGGCACGTTGTACAGGATCACTGGTATATCGACAGCCTGAGCTATCGCCCTAAAATGCTGATAGAGGCCTTCCTGGGTCGGCTTGTTGTAATACGGCACCACTGAAAGCGCGTAGTCAGCGCCAACGCTTTTCGCCACTTGGGTTAGGTGAATCGCTTCTTTGGTTGAGTTAGCGCCCGTGCCCGCAATCACCGGCACGCGCTTGGCCGCGTATTCAACAGCTGCTTTGATCAGCAACGCGTGCTCATCAAAATCGACCGTGGGCGATTCACCGGTGGTGCCGACGATGACGATACCATCGGTGCCCTCAGCAATATGCCAATCTATGAGCGACTTCAAACAAGCGAAATCGAGCGCCCCGTCGGGCAGCATCGGCGTAACAATCGCAACTAGACTTCCAGTCAACATAGACATTTGCGCATAAATTTTGTAATCCGGCATTTTACCCTATCAAACGGGTGACGGCCTGACCGGGCGCTTATATAAACGGTTTGGGCAGCCAGCGACCAACACGATGCTTGCATAATCAATCTGCCGCAGCAATAAACCAAGTTGATATTTTGATACGCCGGGTTGATATTTATGATCATGAAAGTATTTTATTCGCGAAGCCTGACCACGTCTGCGATAATTTGAATCTATTCGCTTTTATGTGCATGCCATCAATGAAGCTGCCACTCAATATCCGGGATATTTCACAGCGCCTCAGCACCGGCATACCGGTGTGGCCGGGCGACACGCCCTTTACCGAAGCGCGCACCTGGGCGCTAACTGACGATTGCCCGGTCAATGTTTCAAGATTTTCTTTATCTACCCACACTGGTACTCATGCCGATGCGCCACTGCATTACGATGCCGCCGGCGCTACAATTGGCGAGCTGGATTTGACGCCTTATCTGGGCACCTGCCGCGTCATCAATGTGTCGTCATCAAGTGGTGATGTCACGCCCGAGATGATTCACGCCCAGCTCAAAAATTGCCCTCCTCGGGTATTGGTGCGCACCTATGTCACTGCCCCGCAAGCCGCGTGGGATAAGGACTTCCGGGCGATTAGCCCCGCCGTAATTGAGCTGCTGGCGGCAAACGGCGTGATGCTGATCGGCACCGACACACCGTCGCTGGACATACAGGAATCCAAAACCATGGACGCGCATCATGCGGTGCGACGGCATCAAATGTCGATTTTGGAAGGGCTGGTGTTAGATGATGTACCCGAAGGCGACTATGAGCTGATCGCACTACCTTTAAAGCTGGCCACGCTGGATGCTTCACCGGTACGCGCGGTGCTGAGGGATTTAGTAACATGATCGCCCACGCAATTGCTGCCGTCTCCAAATTCACCAAGCTGGCTTGCGCGCAGCTTGATGCCGATGATCCGCTGCGCGACGCGCGCGAGCGTTTCGATCTGCCGGATGGTGTTATTTATCTGGATGGCAACTCTTTGGGCGCACTGCCGAGTGCAACCGCCGCCAAGCTACAAAACTGCATTCGCGAGCATTGGGGGCGCGATTTGATTCGTTCATGGAATACCCATGATTGGGTGAATTTTCCGCGTCGCATTGGCGATAGAATCGCGAGTTTATTGGGCGCAGCACCGGGCGAAATAGTGGCAACGGACTCAACCTCTGTCAATATTTTTAAGCTGCTGGCCGGCGCGCTAAATTTACCCGACATTCGCGACGACCCCAACCGTCACATTATTTTATCTGAGGCCGGAAATTTCCCGACGGATCTTTACATGGCGCAAGGGCTTAACGAGCTGCTAAAGCATCGCTATGAATTAAAGCTGGTGTCATCCAATCAACTCGCCAGCGCCTTGGATCATACGGTTGCGGTGGCGCTCATTACACAGGTGGATTACTGCACCGGCCAACTGCACAATATGGCGAGCCTGAACACCACCGCGCGCCAGGCAGGCACCCATATTGTGTGGGACTTGAGCCATAGCGCGGGCGCCGTGCCGGTCGCGCTGGCTGATAGTCATACCGAAATGGCCGTCGGCTGCGGTTATAAATATCTTAACGGTGGGCCCGGCGCACCCGCTTATTTATACGTCACCACGGCATTGCAGAAAAATTTTGCAACCCCGCTGGCAGGCTGGTTTGGCCACCAGGCGCCCTTTGCATTCACCCCAGACTATATTGCCGCACCCGGTATCGAGCGTTTTTTATGTGGCACGCCGTCAGTGCTGGCGATGCAGGCGCTCGACTGTGGTCTCGACACCTTTAAAAATATTGAGATGTCCGCTATCCGCCAGAAATCACTGGCCTTAAGCGATCTGTTCTGGCTGCTGATGGATCAGCACTGCGGCGCATATGGCTTTGCCTGCATCGCCCCACGAGAGCATTCGTCAAGAGCGAGCCAGTTATCATTTGCGCATGATCAAGCGTATGCAATCATGCAGGCCATGATTGACCGCGGCGTGATCGGTGATTTTCGCCAACCCAATTTACTGAGGTTCGGTTTCACGCCACTTTACACCCGCTACACCGATGTATGGGATGCGGTCATGACCATTCGCGATGTGATGCAATCGGGTGTCTGGCAAGCTGCAAAATATCAGCATCGGAACGCGGTAACCTAACCTGAGTTTATGGCCTATGAACACGCTCGCCCCGATTAGAATTGAACGCATTGAGTTTGATCACCCGCGCTCCATCATCCCCGGCTCCACTATGTCCGGCACGGCGATCTCGGTCGATCATGCCTGGGCAAAGGTATTAACCGAGCCTGATCCTGCTGAACGCATTGCGTTAAAAGCACGCATCAAGGGCTTGCTAAAAGAGCAAAACGCGGTGCTCGTTGCGCATTATTATGTGCACCCTGATCTACAGGATTTGGCTGAAGAAACCGGCGGCTGCGTGTCTGATTCACTCGAAATGGCGCGCTTTGGTTTTAACCATCCGGCCCAAACAGTGGTGGTATGCGGCGTGCGTTTTATGGGCGAAACGGCCAAAATTTTAAACCCTGAAAAACGGGTACTGATGCCAGAGCTGGAAGCAGAATGCTCGCTCGATTTGGGTTGTCCGCCCGATGAATTCACCGCATTTTGCGATGCCCACCCGGATCGCACAGTAGTGGTTTACGCCAACACCAGCGCCGCCGTAAAGGCGCGCGCCGACTGGATGGTTACCTCATCTATCGGGCTTAAAATTGTCGAGCACTTGCACGCACAAGGCAAAAAAATTATCTGGGCACCTGATCGCCATTTAGGCAGCTATATTCAGGCGCAGACCGGGGCCAACATGCTGTTATGGCAGGGTTCATGTTTGGTGCATGATGAATTCAAAACCGCTGAATTGATTGAGCTCAGGAAGCATCATCCGCACGCCAAACTTTTAGTGCATCCCGAAGCCCCCGCCAGCGTGGTTGCGCTGGCCGATGTAGTCGGCTCCACCACGCAAATTATTAAAGCCGCGCAGACCCTGGATGCCGCTGAATTTATCGTTGCCACTGACAAAGGTATTTTCCACAAGATGAAGGCAGCCGCGCCGGGCAAAACTTTTATTGAAGCCCCGACGGCAGGCAACTCGGCAACCTGTAAAAGTTGCGCGCAATGCCCGTGGATGGCCATGAATGGCTTGGCCAATTTAGCCTTGGTGCTGGAAAACGGGAAAAACGAAATTCAGATAGACCCGCTGCTGGGTCAACGCGCCAAGCGATCTATTCAACGTATGCTCGATTTTGCGCAAGGCTTGAATTTAGCTCAGGGGCAAACTCAGGCTCAGACTTTAGTGCAGCCGCCCGGCACCAGCGGGCATGGTATCGGGCCCGCGTAAAGTCGTTGTTAAGCATTGTTAAATCATCAGGCTTTTTGCCCGTTTAACGGCCTTTAGGTCGCAACAATCTGGATTTGTGCGATTTTTCATAGCCTCAAACTAACCGACTTACGCTACACTTCATTATCTGTTTAGAGGTATGAGGCGCCTAAGGCACAAACAGATTTGCAGTAAAATTGGGAGATTGAAAGGTCAAACCCTCTTTAAACAGTCATCATTTTTAATCTGCCCAAACAAAACAAGACGAGCAATTAAATGCTTAATAATTCCAATAACAACATGACTGCTCGATTGCCTGAATTAGAGCCTGTACTGCTTGCGGAATTCACTCGCGCACTATTGCCTTACCTGGGTCCTTATTCCATTACGACGGTCAAGCGGGCCAGTCGCCTGACGAGCAATCCAGACGAGGTCATTCGCACTATTGCCAATCATATTGATGAACCTGGCAGGCGCGAGCTATTCAGTAAGAGTGCAAAACGCATTCTGAAAGAGTATCAACAATCCTCGGCAATCGGAGCCATTGCGCCTTTAAACGAGGGCGCAAGCGCTGCCGCGGCACCGTCGATCATAAACAAAACTACAGATCAAACAACAAGCCAGGATGGGCAGGCCGCAGCTCCTGTTAAAGTTCGAGGCGCTGCTCCCATTACGGTTGAGCTGATGAAACGCGGTGAGGCCGCTCTGGCGCCGATTATTGGCCCGCTGGCCGGTGTGCTGGTGCAGCGCTATGCTCGTGCGACTGATAATTCCCGTGATTTTTTTGAGCGCCTCGCGACTCATCTGCGAACAACAGATGAACGAAATTCATTTTTTGAAAGCGTTCGCACCATGAACGGGCTATTACAATCAGCCCCTTAGTTTGCCATATTGGTAGGCGTTGAATAGTTGACTCGTTGAATAAGCCTTGATGCATAACCACCAAGTGCATCCTTCATGTTGAAACCACACAGCGTATTTTTGGGAGAGCAACATGGGGCTACGCCTTAAATTTAATTTAATTTTGTTCTTCGTCTTCGCGGCAGGATTTGCCACTGTCGGCGTGATTGCCCAGCGATATCTGGAACGTCAGGCTATTGATGATGCCGAGCGCGCAGCACTGCTGACCCTGGACGCGGCCGTGCTGGGCAATATCGATGCACGCTCAGCGACCTCGTTAGGCTCACGTCTGGTCGAAATGAAGATTCGGGAGTTTCCGCTTGATACCGTGCAAAGCGGCATCGATGGTGAGGTTATTGCCCGCTTCAAAGGCAACAGCAATACCCAAGTATCCGATATTTTTATGTCAACCGCCGGCGATAGGCGTCTGGTGATCGCACGCAAAATCAGCGAGCCGGACAACGCCCGAAAAATTCGTGTTGCATCGATTGATTTATTGCCGGTACTGGCATCCGTTAAAAACGCTTTAACCGCGCTCATGAGCTCGTTAGGCGCGGTATTTTTTGCGGTATTTTTTGTATTGAATTTAATGCTGGACCGGATTATCGTACGGCCCGTTGCCGAAATGGCCCGGCAAGCGGATGCGGTATCGATCGGCGATTTTTCGATACCGGAATTTAAACCGGATACCAAGGACGAGATCGGCGTGCTGGCGATTGCGTTTAATCGCATGCGCCGCAGCACCGAAGAAGCGATCAAGTTGCTGCAACACGAAACCTGACTTTTTCAGTGTTGTTTTTGCATTGTCGTTTTTTTAACGTCGGTACAAATCACTATCGCTGTACCTGCGCTGCAAATGTCGCAGGCCGACCAGGATCGCCGCACTTGCAGGCAGTGCCAGCAATAATCCAAAAAATCCAAACAATTGCCCGAACGCCAGCAAGGCAAAGATGACCACCACGGGATGCAGCCCGATACGATCACCTACCAGCCATGGGGTGACCACAAAACCTTCCAGCATCTGGCCGATACCAAATACCAGCCATACTAAAAATATCCCGGTCATCGAGGGGAACTGCATGACCGCTGCAAACGTGCCTAACAACAGGCCGGTGCCACTGCCGAGATAAGGCACAAACACCAACAAGCCTGTGATCAGACCCACAGGTAAAGCAAAATCGAGGCCGATGAGCCACAGCCCGCTCACATAGAAAACCGCCATCAGCACCATCACGCTCAATTGGCCGCGCAAAAATTCCGAGAGGATGGCATCCACTTCTTTGGTCAGTTTTGACGCGGTTTCATGAAAGCGGCGGGGTATCGATGCATCCAGGTTGGCCATCA
>JAYWCO010000089.1:0-8232 GCA_043780475.1 Burkholderiales bacterium
GAGCAGTAAGGGTATTGGCGGCAACTGATTTTTCAGGCGCGCTGGCACATCCTGGCAGCAGCACCGCTAGCGAGCAGGCGATCAATAATCGGCTGCAAAATTTGGCATCGAGGATTAAATTCATATCGGCGGAGTATACAATTCGGTCTTAATGTTGCGTTAAGCAAAGCATGTTGGAGGCATTGATGGGGTGGGTATTTTTTCAGGTGTTCCTGGCGTTTGGGGTCGGCGTGTTGATTGTTTGGTGGACTTGGCCAAAAACTCCCAAAGCATCGCCTTCTCAATCAGATCCGCCCAACAAAACGGCTGAGTCATCATCAGGCGCAAACGATGACATCGCCAGCTAATGCAATACCCGTGGCACTGATAAGGTAAATTCTGGAACCACTGCATCGAATTTGGTGCCGTCTGCTGCCAACATGTGATAGATACCGCGCATGGTGCCGACCATGGTGTTAATCGATGAGCCAGAGGTGTATTCAAAATGATCGCCCGGCTTCAAAATCGGTTGTTCGCCAATGATGCCCATGCCGCGAACCTCTTGCACCTGATTATCGGCGTCGGTAATGATCCAGTGGCGGCTGATTAATTGCGCCGGGATCTCGCCCAGGTTTTGGATATAGATGGTGTACGCAAATACATACTGATCATTTTCTTCGTCTGACTGATCGGGCAGAAAAAATGATTGTGCAGTCACTTTTACGTGGTATTTTTGGACATCAATTTTTTTGGTTTCATCCATACCGAAATGCTACCACGCGGGGCTGGCAAAGTGGCCCACGTAAAAGCCGTTGCTTGTCCCGTAAAATAGAAAAAACTTTTTGTCTGATGCCCGATATGCCCCGTAAATTTCCAGAATCCCCTGACTTTCGTATAGCGCCGTCGATTCTTTCTGCCGACTTTGCCCGTTTGGGTGAAGAGGTGCGCGCCGTCATTTACGCTGGTGCGGATGTTATTCATTTTGATGTGATGGATAACCATTACGTGCCAAATCTCACCATCGGGCCGATGGTATGCGCCGCCTTGAAGCCGCATGCAAAACGCGCCGATGGTACGCCCGTGCCGATTGATGTGCATTTGATGGTCAAACCGGTTGATCGGATCGTGCCGGATTTTGCCAAAGCGGGCGCCAATATTATTTCATTTCACCCGGAGGCGTCTGACCATGTTGATCGTACGCTCGGGCTTATTCGTGAGCAGGGTTGCAAGGCCGGGCTGGTATTTAATCCCGCGACGCCGTTGAGCTATCTGGATTATGTGATGGATAAGGTTGATCTGATTCTGATCATGAGCGTGAACCCCGGTTTTGGCGGGCAAAAATTTATTCCGGCGGCACTCACCAAGCTGCGTGAAGCCAGACGCCGCATTCAGGATTCAGGACGCGATATTTGGCTGGAAGTAGATGGCGGCGTGAAAACCGACAATATTGCTGAGATTGCGGAAGCCGGTGCCGACACACTGGTGGCGGGTTCCGCGATTTTTGGTGCCAGTGATTACGCGGCCACGATTGCCGCCATGCGTGCTGAGCTGGCAAAGGTGACGTGATGAGCATCGATGCTTCAAACCCCAGCGCTGGCGGGAATCTTGAGCCAGATGCCTTGAAGGTGCCCGTGGATATTGCCGTTTCAGGCATGCCGCCTGAAGATATTCATTCAGGCGGGTTGGCTGAATTGGCTGCGCCAGTTATGCCAGCAGCGCCAGTAGAGACCAAAAAAATCCGCTATCGCGCCAAACCAAAATTCACTTTTCCGATCGCGATAAAAGTTGTGTTGGTGGATCTGGACGGGACCTTGCTCGACACCGTGGGCGATATTATTTCGGCCGCAAATTTGATGCGCAGCACCTTGGGGTTTCAGCCTTTGGAGGCAGGGGTGATTCGTAATTTTGTGGGCAAAGGCATCACTAATTTAGTGGCTAAAACATTGAAGGACGCGGTAGGCGAGGTCGGTCCGACTGCCTTGAAAGTGGCGGTCGCTAATTTTGAACGGCAGTACGAAACCTGTTTTGAGCAAACCAGCCAGCCTTATCCTCGCGTGGTTGATGGCCTGAACGCGTTGAAGGACGCGGGCTTCCGCTTGGGGTGCGCCACCAACAAGCTCGAAAAATTTACCCTGCCGCTGCTTGAAAAGACCGGCTTACGCAATTTTTTTGAAATCGTGGTGTCTGGCGATACGGTCGCCGAAAAAAAGCCGCATCCGATGCAGCTCAAGCACGCCGCTGAATTCTTTGGCTGCAAAATCAGCGAAATGCTGTTAATTGGTGACTCGATCAATGATGCTGAAGCCGCGCGCGCTGCTGGTTGCCCGGTATTCATTGTTCCCTATGGCTACAATGAAGGTCAGGAGCTGCGCGGGCTTGACTGCGATGCATTTATCGACGATCTTCCAGCCGCGCTGAAATTCGTTAAACTGATGGCTTAGTCCTATTCATCTTCTCACCTCTTTATATTTAACTATGCGCGTTTTCACAAAATCGATTTCGTGGTGGCGATGGCCAATCTGGCGCTGATCATTTTTTGATCTGCTCCTGCATTGTTGCTGAGCTGTTGCATCCCGCCTGTCCAACCGTTTTTTGCTGAAAACATCATGACCGAAACTGAATTCCAAAGCCTGGCAGCGCTTGGCTACAATCGAATCCCCGTCACGCTTGAGACCTTCGCGGATCTGGATACGCCGCTATCTATTTTCCTCAAGCTGGCCAACAAACCCCATTCCTATTTGCTCGAATCAGTGATCGGCGGCGAGCGTTTTGGTCGCTACTCGATCATTGGCTTACCGGCGCGCGAATGGCTTGAGGTGCGTGGTCGTGAGGTCGCGGTAGTGCGTCGCAAGACCGGCGGTGCGAGCGAAAAAATCGAGCATAAATTTGTTGATGATCCGCTCGCCTTTGTTGATAAATATCGCGCGCGTTTCAAGGCGGCGCCAATTCCCGGTGCGCTGCGCTTTGCGGGCGGCCTTGCGGGTTATTTTGGCTATGACACAGTGCGCTATATCGAGCCGAAACTCGCCCAGCATTTGGACGATAAATTCACCGCCAAACATGACCCCATCGGGGTGCCCGATATTGTGCTGATGCTATCGGATGAATTGGCCGTGGTGGATAATCTGTCGGGTAAGTTATACCTGATTGTTTACGCCGATCCCGCGCTGCCGCATGCGCTGCTCAACGCACAACGTCGGCTGACCGAACTGCGCCTCGGCTTGCGCAGCCAGGCACCGCTACCGGTGTATGTGCCGGGTGCGACCAAGGCTGAGCCTAAATCAGAAATTGGCAAAGAGGCGTTTCTAAAGGCGGTGGCGAAATCAAAGCAATATATTGTTGACGGCGACATTATGCAGGTGCAAATTTCGCAGCGAATTTCCCAGGTTTTTGATGCGCCGCCGATCAATTTATATCGCGCCCTGCGCTCCATTAACCCGTCGCCTTATATGTTTTATTTCGATATGGGCGAGTTCCATATCGTTGGCGCGTCGCCTGAAATTCTGGTGCGGCAGGAAGGTAGCAAAGTCACCGTGCGCCCGATTGCAGGCACGCGCAAACGTGGCGATACGCCTGAACGTGATCGTGAGCTGGAGGCAGAATTACGGACTGACCCGAAAGAGCTTGCCGAGCATTTGATGCTGATTGATTTGGGCCGCAACGATATTGGCCGCATCGCAAAATTTGGCAGCGTTAAAGTGACCGAACAATTTGTGGTGGAGCGCTATTCGCATGTGATGCATCTGGTCTCGCATGTGGATGGTGAAATTCGGGATGAGGTGGGCGCGATTGATCTGCTCCGCGCCACTTTCCCGGCGGGCACCGTGACCGGTTCCACCAAAGTCCGCGCCATGGAAATAATCGACGAACTGGAACCGTCAAAACGCGGCATCTATGCGGGTGCAGCCGGTTATTTAGGCTTTAACGGCAACATGGATTTAGCTATCTCGATTCGTACCGGCGTGGTGAAAGATGGCCTGCTTTACGTGCAAGCCGCGGCGGGTATCGTGGCCGATTCGGTGGCCGAGCTTGAATGGCAGGAGACTGAAAATAAGGCAAGAGCGTTACTACGCGCGGCCGAAATGGTTTCTGCCGGCATCGATACCAACGCATAGGCACATGCCGGTGCTGATGAAAAGGAAAAGGACTACAAGCCATGCTGCTAATGATCGACAACTACGATAGCTTCACCTATAACCTGGTGCAGTATCTGGGCGAGTTGGGTGAAGATGTGCTGGTTAGACGCAACGATGAAATTTCCATTGTTGAAATCGAAGTGCTGGCGCCCAAGCGCATTGTCATTTCTCCGGGGCCCTGCTCGCCAAGTGAAGCCGGGATTTCAGTCGCTGCGATTGAGAAATTTGCCGGTAAAATCCCGTTGCTGGGAGTGTGTCTGGGGCATCAAAGTATTGGCCAAGCATTTGGCGGAAAAATTGTGCACGCGAAAACCCTGATGCATGGCAAAACCTCACAGGTAACGCATACCAATCGCGGTATTTTTGCGGGCCTGCCATCGCCCTACCGGGCAACGCGTTACCACTCGCTGGTGATCGAGCGTGAATCCTGCCCGGATTGCCTGGAAATTACCGCCTGGACAGACGATGGTGAAATCATGGGAGTGCGACACAAGACACTGCCAATTGAAGGCGTGCAGTTTCACCCCGAATCGATCATGACCGAGCATGGCCATGCGCTGCTCAAAAATTTCCTGAAAAACACAGAATCATTTTGAATTGAGAAAAATCATGTTTACCCCGCAAGAAGCAATCAATCGTCTGTCCGACAAACGCGAAATCTTCTTTGATGAAATGGTCGATCTTTTTCGCCAGGTTATGGAAGGCAGCGTTACCCCGGTGCAGCTCTCCGCGATCTTGATGGGCCTGCATGTGAAAACCGAAAGTGTTTCTGAAATTGCCGCTGCGGCACAGGTGATGCGTGAGTTTTCAACCAAGGTGCTGGTTGAAGATGTATCGCACCTGGTGGATACGTGCGGCACAGGGGGCGATAAAGCACATACCTTTAATATCTCAACCACGGCAGCGTTTGTGGCAGCAGCAGCAGGCGCCAAAGTGGCCAAGCATGGCGGGCGTTCAGTTTCATCCCAGTCGGGAAGTGCCGATGTGTTGGAAGCGTTGGGGGTGAATTTAAACCTGACGCCGGAGCAGGTGGCGCGCTCAATTCAGCAAATCGGACTCGGCTTTATGTTTGCGCCGAATCATCATCCGGCCATGAAATATGCCGCGCCGGTTCGTAAAGAGTTGGGCATGCGCACCATTTTGAATATTCTCGGCCCGTTGACCAATCCAGCGGCCGCGCCGAATCAGCTGATGGGGGTGTTCCATGCGGATTTAGTCGGGATTCAGGCGCGGGTATTGAAGCAGCTAGGTTCTAAGCATGTGATGGTGGTACACGGTGAAAATGGTTTGGATGAGATTTCTATTTCAGGGCCTACTTTTGTCGCAGAGTTGAAGCACGGTTTTGTCACGGAATTTAAAATTGAGCCCAAGCAATTTGGCATGGATCTGGCGCCGTTGGAGTCGATAAAAGCGCTTGATAAAGCCGCATCCATGGCGATGTTATTGGCAGTACTCGATAATCAGGCTGGCCCGGCAAAAGATATTGTTTGTCTGAATGCTGGGGCCGCCATTTACGTTGCAGGGGTTACCAGTGATTTGTGGGGCGGCGTGACCCGCGCTCGGGAAATGATTGAGTCTGGTCAGGCGCGTGCCAAGCTGGATGAGCTGGTGAAATTTACCAACACCGGTAAAAATTAAAATCAAAAATTAGGTTAAAGCCGTGTCAGATATTCTGCAAAAAATTCTCGCCACCAAATATCAGGAAGTGGCATTTGCCAAAACGCAGAGGTCTTATGATGAATTGCTGTTGCGTGCGGGCAATGCCTCGCCGGTGCGTGATTTTGTAGGCGCGATTCGGGCAAAACATTTGTCTGGCCAGCCAGCGGTTATTGCCGAAATTAAAAAGGCGAGCCCGAGCGCAGGTGTGTTTCGTGCTGCACTGGGAGGCGACAAAGCTGGCTTCGATCCCGCCCGATTCGCACAAAGTTATGAGGCGCATGGTGCAGCCTGCTTGTCGGTGCTGACAGACCGCGAATATTTTCAGGGGAGCGCTGATGATTTAATCAGTGCTCGCGCCGCCTGCACGCTGCCGGTATTGCGCAAGGATTTTATTGTCGATGCGTATCAAATTGTCGAAGCGCGGGCGATGGGGGCTGACGCCGTGCTATTTATTATGGGCGCTGTCGATATTGCTTTGTTTCGTGAATGGGAGAGGTTGGCCACTTCACTGGGTTTGGCGGTATTGGCTGAATCTCACTCGGTCGCCGAGCTTGAGCAAGCGCTAACACTTCAAACCCCTTTGATTGGTATTAACAATCGGGATTTGACTCAATTTACCACCAATATTGAAACGACTCTTTCCCTTAAGTCACGCATTCCGGCGGCGCGAATATTGATTACAGAAAGCGGAATTACCTCGCCAGAGATAGTATTGACCATGCATAGAGCAGGAGTAAACACTTACCTAATCGGCGGGGCTTTAATGGCAAGCGAAACCCCAGGTATCGGCCTTGCGACGCTGTTTGGTGATCGCTTGTCCACTTAAAGTAGATGAACACGGATAAATGATAACTATGACAACTCAATTACAGCGCAATTTGTATGTTGTAGAAACGCAACATCAGACGAGGGGCGCTGCTAAATTATGGGTCAATACTTGAGCTGTCGCCTCAATTTTGGCAAAATGCATGTAACTTCTCATCAAGATTGAGCATTTTGGTAGTGCAGGGAAGTTGCTGGATCAATGTTTTGCCGGTTATCTGGTCCATATCATGGTAAGTTAGCCGCTGGATAGCAGCGCCTGCGCTCAGTATTTTTTACACTTCCATAGAATTTATAAGCTTCAACTTAACCCCCTCAAAGGAGATTTGTGATGAATAAGAAATTAATTGCTTTGGCCGTTGCTGGTGCCTCGTTGGCCCCAGTCGTTGCCTCAGCGCAAACAGCAAACCCCGTAACACTTTATGGTCGAGTTTGCGCAATGGTTGAAAATGTAAAGGCCGACGGCGGTTCAGCAACACCACTGCCTTCACGTAACCGCGTATCTGATTTTTGTCCTTCATTTATCGGTGTACGTGGTACGGAAGATATTGGCGGCGGTTTGAAAGCTTTCTTCCAAATGGAATATGGTTTTCGTGTTGACGACAACGTTGCCGGCAATCAGACACCTTTCAGCGGCCGTAATTCAGGTGTTGGCTTGCAAGGTGCATTCGGTAGCGTTTTACTGGGCCGTTGGGATACGCCATGGAAAACCGCAACGATTCAAATTGATCCATACGGTGATACCACCTTGGGTGATTTGACAACAGGCATGAGTGATCGTGGCAACTTTAACCGCCGTGAAACCAATGTAGTGCAATACTGGACGCCTAATATGTCCGGTTTCCAGGGCCGCGCATCATACGCCGCTAACGAAGGCAGAACTACTCTCGTTAATCCTAGCAGCACCTCATTCAGCGGCACTTACACACAGGGCCCGTTTTATGTTGGCTATGTTTGGGAACGTCATAAAGACCAGTATAAAGCCTATACGGCAACTGGCAATGCCACTGCTGCTGCAGGTGCATCAGAACGCGGCCAAGCGATTTTTGGTAGCGTTATATTAGGTGACTTCAAACTTGGCGTAATGGCCCAAAAATTCAAGAAAGAAAATCCAGCCAACGGTATTGCATCAAGCAGCACGGAAGCCAGAGAGCAGATGTTTGCGGCTACTTATACGGCGGGCAAAAATGTGTTTATTTACTCTTACGTCAATAGTAAAGACAGCACATTCGCAACCGTACTTGCGGCACCACTACCAGTAGAAGCTGTATGTAAAGTCAACACATTGGGCTATAACTACGAGTTCTCACGCCGTACAACATTTTTGGCGCAGTATGTACAAGTCAAGAATAACGTAACTGGTTTGTGTAACTTGGGTAATAACCCACTGGCTGGCTTGGCTGCTGACCAAGATCCACGCGGCTTTGGTGTGGGTTTCAAGCACTTGTTTTAATCAAGCTGCTCACTTAACGCATTGAGTAAATGCGTTAAGTGAGTTAAGCAGTATGCAAAGAAATAATAAAGCGGGTGCCGATTACGGCGCCCGTTTTTATTTTTTGGCTCGTATAATAGTTGTAGTTCGTGGTTGCAGTCCGAAATAATTGAATAACGGTAATGGTATGAATATGAATCCTCT
>JAYWCO010000090.1:0-1639 GCA_043780475.1 Burkholderiales bacterium
TGCGCGACAATTCCCTCCGAGGCGCGCCACATTAGCAGCGTCACCGCCGTGGCAATAATGACGCTTTGCGCTGCATTCAGCAGCCCGAGCGAGGTCTCACTTTTGGTTGCCGCGACTTCATATCTCTGCAGATTTTTATCGTAGCGGCCCGCTTCAAATTCTTCATTGCCAAAATATTTGACCGTCTCATAATTAAGCAGCGAATCAATTGCTTTGGTGTTGGCTTTTGAGTCCATGTCATTCATTTGCCGACGGTGCTGGGTGCGCCACTCGGTGATCGCAATCGTCGTGCCGATATAAAACGCAATCGCGCACAGCGTGATCAACGCAAAAGTCCAATCAAACTTGATTGCCAGCAGCACCGTCACCATGGTGATTTCGAGGATGATTGGGATCACTGAAAACAGCATGTACGACAGCAAGGTTGAAATGCCGCGTGTACCGCGTTCGATATCACGGGTGACTCCGCCGGTTTGTCGTTCCAGATGGAAACGCAGTGAGAGCGCATGCAGGTGGCGAAATACTTTCAGCGCAATATTGCGCATCGCCCGCTGCGTGACTTTCACAAACACAATATCGCGCAGCTCGGCAAACAGTGTGCTGGACAAGCGCAGCAAGCCATAAGCAATCAGCAGCATAAACGGTACGGCGATCACAGCACTGGATTGATCGAGTGAGTCGACAATCTGCTTCATCACCAGCGGCACACTGATATTGGCAACCTTCGCCATCACCAGGAAGCCGATGGCGAGTGCCACACGCCAGCGGAAATCCCATAAATACGGAATTAACGAAGCGAGTACGCGTCGATCAGCATCGGCTAATGAGGGCTGCTTTGGCATCTTGGGGTCTGCTGGACCTGCCGAATTGGGCGTGCTGTTGGTGCTGGTATGAAATGATGCGGACATGAAATTTTCGGCTTAGTTTTAAGGTTGTTGGTCGGTTCATCTTGAACCGTGACCAGAGGCGAGAGGGCCAGAAGATCGAGGAAGAAAAACCGTTCAGGCAGACGGATAAATGATCGCGTGTTGTACATAACGCCGAGTGTCGATGAGTAATGTTAAGACTTAACCACCCCATCCACACGATACACCATCACACTCTCGCTGCGCCCTGCTACGGTGGTGCGCTCCAGTGGGGTGACCCATTCAGGCGCTAGCCCTTGCTCAACCGCGAGCTGAATTGACCTTTCAGAAGCCAAGATGTGGGTGCCATAGCGTTTATTCAAGGGCTCAATGCGCGCCGCCAGATTGACTGCGTCACCGTATACCGTGTAACCCTGCCGTTCTGCCGAGCCAATAGCGCCTGCACACACCGGGCCGGTATTGATGCCGATGCGGGTCGGCAGCGCGACGCTGCGCCCACTTGGCAGAATAAAACGCTCTATAGTTAATGCCTGCTGTATCGCCAACGCCGCTTTGATCGCCGCATAAGCATGGGCCGCATTCGGGGTCGGCACATTGAAAATAGCCACGACCGCATCGCCTACAAAATTATTCACTGTGCCGCCTTCGCGATGAATGATCGCATTCAGCAGGGAAAAGTAGGCGTTGAGTAAATCCACCGTTTCCTGCGGACTCAAGGTTTCTGACAGGGTCGTAAAACCTTCAATGTCGGTGAACATGACCGTGGCTTCCAC
>JAYWCO010000091.1:0-7314 GCA_043780475.1 Burkholderiales bacterium
TATCGATAAGCAATGATTGGCAATAGATTATTTGAAGATAAAGCCCCAGCATTCAAAAGCTTCACAGCCATTTTTGCTCTAAAACGCCCGCCAATAGGCCATCTAGGATTTTTTTATTTTCGTGATTTGCTTAAATAATAAGCAACGAGTCGCCGACTGTAAATGCACTTGAGCGCGTAAAACATTGTAAGGTTCGCGACTTGAACGCTACTGCTGTTCAGCAATAAGCACTAGTATCCACGACCCTCACCAGTCAATAAGGAGATAAAAATGAACAAATTAATTTGCCTGTTTTACGCCTTCATCTTGATTTGTGCGACCGCATTCAGCATGCCAGCAACCGCCGCCGAGATGACTTTTGAATTGATCAATGACACCGAGCGGCCATTAAATCTGAAATTTTTTTCACGTGCCGAATCTCGCCAGGAGTGGCCATCAAAAACCAAAGCGTATTCGGTCAAGCCGGATTCTGCGACACAGCAAATCAAGCTTACCTGTGAAGTCGGCGAACAAATTTGCTGGGGTGCGTGGATGACCACGCAAACCATATCAGGCGAAATGGTTGGCGCGGCGGGTCAACGTGCAACGCGCACCAGCAAATATATGGCAGGAGCAGGCGAGCGCGGTTTACGAACCTGTGAACGGTGTTGCCATATCTGCCAGGATGGCGCAACCGCGCGGGTTGCAACGCTGCGTGATCCCCATCCGGATGCAAAGTAATCTAATCAATCCCCTTACCTTCAGGCTCGCGACGCTAGCTGAGCGCGGCAATCGCTTATTGGGCTTGCGATGGTATTGTGCAAAGGCAGTGGCGAGATTGATGTAGCAGGCGCGTGGTAAAAAATCCCAATGTTGCCCGCGAGCGGCAAACAAACACAAGCTGCAAGCCGCATTTATGGCGGGCATCCAATATGCGTATGATCTGGCCATGGCAGCAATGATTGAGTTACCCAATCCCTTCACTGGCGAAAGCGGGGTGATCCGTTTGCTGGAAGCTGAAGCGTTTGATCGGGTTGCTCTCTGTGCGCGGATTCTGGAGGGTACTTATGACCAACCGTTTGTGATTGACGACGGGGATTCGCGCTCGCTTTATTTCTCGCGAGCATTCACGCAAAGCCTTATGCGCCTCAGCAATCCGACCGCGCTTGAATTTGCCTACACCCGGCAAATGATGAGCTTTCTTTTGTTCGTGCATGCGCCGCGACATATCCTAATGTTTGGTCTCGGCGGCGGCTCGCTGGTGAAATATTGCTATCGTTATTTGCCGTATGCGCGTTTGACCGCCCTTGAGATCAGTCCGCAGGTGCTGGCTTTTCGCGAACAGTTTTGCGTACCGCCAAACGATGCACGGCTGCAAGTGCTGCTGGGTGATGCGGCCGACTATTTGCGCCAAGCTGCATTGCAACATCAACCTGGGCAGCAGCATGATGCCGACGTGATCATGATTGATGCGTTTGATCGTGATGGCTTCTCAGCGTCGGTTTGCAGCCGTCGTTTTTACCTTGATGTGCGCGATGCGCTAACGTCACAGGGTGTCATGGTCGCCAATATGGTGGGCCCGAAAGCCGAACGTGCCGCCCATCTGGCGATGATTGCAGAAGTGTTCGGCGGCAATATTATGCTGCTGCCGGTGGAGCGCGATGGTAATTATTTGGTGTTCGCGTTTCGCGATGCAGGCTTTGAGCCACGCTGGCGCTGGATTGAGAGTCAAACCAAGGCTATGCAAAGCCGTTACGGACTCGACTTCCCCAAGTTTGCGCACGAGCTAAAGCGCAGCCGCAAGGATGGATATTTACAAAATATTTTGCTTCAGCCTGAAGCGTAATCTGGATGATGGCAAGAATCGTCCGGTTGATCGCCGTCACTTGCGAGAGCTCTACAAAAAGCGCGATTATGTCAGCATCGTTAATAGCGTCAACCGTCTGCCACTTTGCAGGCATTGATGTTTAAAACTCATCATTTCTTTTTAAGCTCGAACGGAGCATGTTCATGGAATTTTTACTGGCGCGTTACGATAGCTTGCGTACGCTATCGGCGGCATCGTTAATTTGCTTAATTTGTTTAACGCTACCTTTCAGCCTGTCGGCAACTGCAGATGCTACCGCCCCTCAAACTATTGGCATCGCCGTCAAGCGCCCGCTGGCGCACACGGATTTTGATGCCTGGCAAACCATCGCCTCACCCATATTGTCACGTGATGGCAAGTGGCTGGCGTATGCGCTGCAGCCGCAGGATGGGGATGGCGAGCTGGTTATCCGCGAGTTGGCCTCTGGCAAAGAGCGTCGCGAACGGGTGGGTGCACTGCCTCCGCCGGTGACAACGCCTAATGCGGAAAATCCCGATGCGCCGCCCACACCGCGGGCGATTCGTATAGTCTTCACCAGCGATAGCCGGTTTGTGATCGCGACCACTTATCCCACAAAAGTGGACACGCAGGTGGCGCGGGTCGCGCGGAAGAAACCCGAGGAAATGCCCAAGGGTGGTTTGTTGATCGTGAATCTGGGCAGCGCAGAGGTGGTTCGCGTCGCCAACATAAAAAGCATGCAGATACCGGCGAAGGGCGGGGCATGGGTGGCTTATTTGAAAGAGGAAGCCAAGGCTGATATCACCGACCAGGCCGCGGCGGGAGTCGTAAATACAGTTGGTGTAGCAAGTGCAGCAAACACCGCCGTAAAAAGGCAATACGGTACCGATCTCGTCCTGCTTGACCTCGCGACAGGCAACGAGCGCATCTTTACTGATGTGCTCGAATCATTCTTTGCGCGTGATGGCAAAACTCTGTTGTTCGCCACCGCTTCAAAAGCCGCAACCGATAACGGCGTGTATGTGGTGGTGCCGCAAACCACTGCTGCGCCTGTCACGCTGCTAAGCGGCAAAGGACAATACACCAAGCTTGCCTGGGATCGCGAACAAACCCAGGTGGCTTTTTTGAGTGATCGTAATGATGCCAGCGCGAAGGTGCCGCAGTTCAAGGTGTACTACTGGCTGCGCAAAGCAGACGCGGTGGGTGATGTAGCTGAAGTCGTATCATCCGCCACTGCCGGATTCCCGACTGGCATGGTGGTCAGTGATAAGGCAGGGGGCGCTGTGGCGTTCTCGCGTGATGGTAAAAAACTTTATGTGCCCGCGACTCTGCCCGGCAAGGTGCCGCGTGCGCCTAATGCCGGGCCGACTGATGAAGAAAAAGTAATAGCAGATTTATGGCGCTGGAATGATGACCAGATTCAGCCGATGCAAAAAATCCGCGCAGCGCTGGAGCGCAATCGCAGCTATCGTGGTGTGCTCGATTTGGCCACGCGTCGCTACACCCAGCTCGCCGACGAAACCCTGCGCAGCGTAGCACTCAGCGACGACGGTAATCGTGCGGTTGGCCTGGATGATCGCGGCTATCGCCGTCTGGTTGATTACGATGATAGCTATGCCGATCTGTATGTGATTGATCCTGCCACTGGCGAGCGCAAATTGGCCATTAAAAAATTCCGCAGCGGTCGGAGTGATGGTGGCGGCGGCGGTGGTGGTAGCGGCGGCGGTGCAGCGGCCCAGGATCAATGGTCGCCCGACGGCAAGTGGCTGCTGGTGTATCAAAACAAACATTGGCATGCGCTCAACACCTTTAACGGCAGCTTGAAAAATCTGACGGCCAAGCTGGGCGCGGCGGTCTATGACGAAGATCACGACACACCTGGGCCGGCCGGGCCATATGGCAGCGGTGGCTGGAGTAGCGACAGTCAATCGCTGTTGATCTATGACCGTTTTGATGTGTGGCAGATTTTTATCGACGGTCGCGCAGCCATCAATCTCACGCGCGGTGAAGGTCGCAAGACCAAGGTATACCTGCGCGTACAGCGCATCAATCCGCTTGACGAGGACGATGAGGAACGCGGCATGGATGTCAGCAAGCCGCTGGTGCTGCGCGGTGAAAGTGATGAGACCCATGCCACCGGATTTTTTCAAACGATGTTTGCCGCAAGCAAAGCTGACGTCACCCCACCGCGTCGTCTGATCTGGGGGGATAAAAACTTTCGCTATGTGGGCCGTGCGCAGGAGGCAGATCGGCTGCTGCTGACCGCATCGCGTTTTGATACCTACCCTGATCTGCACATCGCCGATTCGACCTTCGCTAATTTGACCAAAGCAAGCAATAGTACAGCGCAGATGGCGCCATTCACCTGGGGGTCAGGGGAGCTGATGAGTTTCAAAAATGCGCGCGGTGTGCCACTCAAAGCAGCCGTCTATAAACCGGATAATTTTGATCCCCGCAAAAAATATCCGCTGATGGTTTATATCTACGAGCGCCTGTCACAGAACGTCCACAACTTCAGCAATCCCGCGCCGAGCAACGGTATTAACCCCGCGCTTTATGTCAGCAATGGTTATGTGGTGCTGATGCCCGATATTGCCTACACCTTGGGCGAGCCCGGTAAAAACGCGCTGGATGCGGTGCTACCCGCGATTGCTGCATTGGTCAAACAAGGCGGCATTGATGAACAAGCGATAGGCATTCAGGGCCATTCGTGGGGCGGCTATCAGATCGCCTGGATGGTCACGCAGACTAATCGTTTCCGCGCTGCTGAGGCCGGCGCACCTGTCGGCAATATGACCAGCGCCTATGCTGGTATTCGCTGGGGTTCAGGTATGCCGCGACAGTTTCAGTACGAGCAGCAGCAAAGCCGCATCGGTAAAAGCCTGTATGAAGTGCCGAATGTGTATCTGGCTAATTCACCGATTTTCCATATCGCGAAAGTGCAAACCCCGCTGCTGATTCTGGCCAACGACGCGGATGATGCGGTGCCGTGGTATCAAGGGATTGAGCTGTTTTTGGCGCTGCGTCGCTATGAAAAAGAAGCCTATCTGTTTAATTACAACGGCCAATTGCACAATCTGCGCCGCCGCGCCGACCAAAAAGATTTTGCGTTGCGCATGCACCAATACTTTGATCATTTTCTCAAAGGGGCGGCAGCGCCTGAGTGGATGAAAAAAGGTATTCCATTCAATGATCGCGAAGACGAGAAGGAACGCTTCATGAAGGCGGCGGTGAGTAATGCTGCGGCGGCAGATGGGGCGAAGCCTTAATGTGCTGGTTCGGCGGGCGATAGTTTGCTGATATAGTTTGTAGAACCAGCCTGCGCTGCCACCTCGATATGACAAGGGGCGAGCAGCAAATGCGTTAGCTCTTCCGGATCGTCAGTGTGCATCTGCGCGGCAAAGTCGGCGAGGCGTGGATCATGTGCTGCCGACAGTGTACCGATCAGCGCCCTGGCGGCTTCGCGCGCGGTCGGGCGGCCAGCTTGATAAGTGGGCCAGCCCTTGTTATGCGACAGCAAAAATTCCCGATGATCCTGATACAGCGCGCAACCACGGGTGTAATCGAGCGCGGCTTGTTTCGCGGCGATCTCTGCATCAATTTCGGCATCGGTATGGCGGTAGCGCGTCTTCTCTGCCTCGGTCCAGTGAGCGTGGTGCGTATCATCGGCCTGATGCTCCCGCAGCGTTACCATCGTCAGTTTCAGCTCGAGCTGTGAATGGGTATGAGAATCGCGGAACACATGCACCAGGTTGGGCGCATGGCCTTCGGTTTTCACATAGCGCATATTGGCCGCCACCCGCCGCGGATTAAAGCGAAATTGTCGGCTGCACGCAGCTTTCAGGGTATCGAGAAGAGCGCTGATTTTTGCGGGGTTCATGGATGATCCTTATGGGTTGGAATGGCAATACCAAGCGTGAGAGTATCACTCGTTCGTCATAAGCTGCTATTGATTCATGCTGCGTGATGCGGGCTAAATAAAATGAAAAACACTAGCATGCACCGATGTTTTGAGCCAAAAATGGTTGGTGAGCCGCCCCGGTGAAAGACTTTATAAAAATAATAGTACGCTCGGCTTCATCGTTTGCCGAAATCAAACCTGCCCGCTTCTGGTGTTAGTCTTGTCACCGATGCGTGCCATCATGCATGCCTTGTTTGTGCTACTCGCTATTCCTGCTCTTGCTACTCACTGCTCTCTTTGCTCATTACCTCATAAGAAATTCCATGATTACCCAAACCTCTGCTCACACCGCAACCGACACCTTCATCCCTGGCAAAGACGCCTCGCTGGAATCGACCATCACCACCATGCAAGCCAAACTGGCAGCGCGTGGTTTTAAACTGAACGAGTCTTCGCTGCTGCATGAGGTCGATGGCATTTGGTCTACCCATATGAAGGACCATGAATGCCCCATGCTGTTTTCAAACGGCAAAGGTGCAACTGAATTGGCCGCGCGTGCGAGTGCTTATGGCGAATTTTTTGAGCGCCTCGGCACGCATTATTTTTGGACCCATTTCTACCTCGGTGAAACCCGTGCCCAAGGTGCGTTTGTCCATTACCCGCAAGAGCGCTGGTTTGCCCCCACGGCTGACGGCAAGTGGCCCGCTGAAATGCTGAACCCTGCATTGCACGCGTTCTACAATCCTGAAAGCGAGATTGATGGCGAGGTGCTGGTGGATTTGAATTCTGGCAACATCAAGCGTGGCATCTGCACCTTGCCGTATAAACGGCTGAAGGATGGCGCTGAGACTTTCATTCCGGTAAACATCATCGGCAATTTATATGTCAGCAACGGCATGGCTGCGGGCAATACGTTGATGGAAGCGCGCACTCAGGCGCTGTCGGAAATATTCGAGCGCCATGTCAAGTACCGCATCATCAGCGAAGGTCTGTGTTTGCCGGAAGTGCCGGATGATGTCATCTCGCGCTTTCCCAATATTCGCGCCGGTATTGATGGTTTACGCAAAGCAGGCTTCGGCATTTTGGTCAAAGACGCTTCACTCGGCGGCTTCTATCCCGTCATGAACGTCACGCTGGTACACCCGAAAGATCAAGGGGTGTTTTCCAGCTACGGCGCGCATCCGCGCTTTGAGATCGCGTTGGAACGAGCCCTGACTGAGCTGCTGCAAGGCCGTGCGCTCGACTCGTTGGAAGGCTTCCCTGAGCCCGGCTTTGATATGGAAGAAATTAACGCCGTCAACAATCTGGAAATTCACTTTGTCGATTCGAGCGGCGTGATCAGCTGGCATTTTATGAGCGATCAGCCGGACTTCGTGTTTGCAGACTGGAATTTCAGCAACACCACCGAAGCAGATTATCAATGGCTGGTGAATTGCATTCACGCTGAAGGTAAAGATATTTACGTGGCAGATTTCAGCGAGCAGGGCGCGTATAGCTGCCGCATTTTAGTGCCCGGCATGTCCGAAATTTATCCGGTGGAAGACTTGGAGTGGGAGAACAATAGTGTCGGTAATGCGATTCGCCCCGCGCTGCTGCGGTTGTCTGAATT
>JAYWCO010000092.1:0-5675 GCA_043780475.1 Burkholderiales bacterium
GAGCGATCCGTGATTTGCATATAGCCATCCGCGTCGATGGTGGCGACATCACCGGTCGGAAACCAGCCATCGCGTAAAGGTGATGTCTCTTCTTTAAAATAATGTTCGACCACCCACGGCCCACGTGCCATTAAATCACCGAAGGCGCTGCCGTCATGCGGCAAGGCTTCGCCATCAGCATTCATGATCTCAAGTTCGACCCCAAAAATCGGCGTGCCTTGTTTGGCTTTGATGGCGAGCTGTTCCGCTAGCGGTAACTGCAAATGCTTGGTGCGTAAACGGTTAATGGTGCCCAGCGGTGAAAGTTCGGTCATGCCCCACACATGAATGACGGTGACCCCAAAGTCGCGCTCAAAACTTTCAATCATCGCCGGTGGGCACGCTGAACCGCCAATTGCGGTTTCTTTGAAGGTTGAAAATTTCAGGTTGTGGGTCTTCACATAATTGAGCAAACCCAACCATACTGTAGGCACACCGGCGCTTAAGGTCACGCCCTCCTGCTCAAACAATTGATACAGGCTTGCACCGTCCAGCGCGGCACCGGGGAATACAATTTTGCAGCCAGCAGCCGGACACATGAACGGCGTTCCCCACGCGTTCACATGAAACATCGGCACGACCGGCAGCACCACCTGGCGGGAATCCAAGCCAAAGCCAGTTGGGCTCATAGCGGCATAGGTGTGGTAAATCGTGGAGCGATGGGTATACATTACCCCTTTTGGGTTACCGGTCGTGCCGGAGGTGTAGCAAAGCCCAGCGGGGGTATTTTCATCAAATAGTGGCCACTCAAAATCATCGGCTTCAGCGGCCAATAAATCTTCATAGCAAAGCAGATTCGGTATATTTACCGGCGGCATATGGGCACGGTCAGTCATGACTACCACTGCTTTGATGCTGTTAAGACCCGGCATTAGCGCCTCAACGAGCGGCATAAATGTGAGATCAACAAACAGGAACGTATCCTCTGCATGATTGATGATATAAGCGATTTGCTCCGGAAACAATCTTGGGTTTACGGTGTGAGTGATAGCGCCCATACCCGATACGCCGTAATAAACTTCAAAGTGGCGATAGCCGTTCCAGGCGAGAGTGGCAATGCGGTCACCTTTGGTCACGCCCAGATGTTTCAGTGCATTAGCAAGTTTCTTGGCGCGACGATTGGCGTCGCGATAAGTGTAGCGATGAGTAGCAGACAGGCCCACACCCTCAACCGTGCGTGAAACGATTTCAGTATCGCCAAAATTCTGCGCAGCATGCTCAATGAGTGAAGAGATTAACAGTGGGCGCCGCATCATGCTCGCGTTTGCGTTTGCGTTTGCGTTTGCGTTTGAGATTGGGTTCGCGGTCGCATTTGGATCCATTCCATCCTCCGTAATGTGCTTTTATGTTTCGGCTATTCTGCCTCGCTGATCACGGATACGCAAATGAATCGGGTGTGTTGGCTTATTCAAATAGTTTGCATTGATGCCCCATGCTTAATAAAGTGGCGCGGGCTGGTCATAATTGAATTTTCTCGCCCTGATTTTCCCCGCCTTCTGGTGGTGGTCGCTGGAATTCGATTTCGTCCCCTAAAAAATTGATCACGGTTTGAACCACGCTGTGATGACGAAGTATTTGCTGATGTCCCAGTCCATGTGTCTCGTGAAAACGCGCGTCCGGCCAGGCACGTGCCACGGCCAGGCCGCTTTCAATGCGCACCATTCGATCATCGCGGTCGTGAATAACCAGTGCCGGGGTTAGAATTTTATTCACCGAATGCGGCAGTTCAAATGTGTCCCACGAAACCCCGTACCGTTGCTCCACCCGCCATTGCATGGCATAGCGAATACGCTCAGTAATACCCAGGTAGCGCGCAAACAGGCTCGAGTAGGCAATTAGTGAGGAGGGCGGCGCGATCATGACAACACGCTCAGCAAGCGGTGCGACATGCCGCGCTGAACGCAGTGCTGAACCCACCGCGGCTGCGCCTAGCGAATGGCTAACCATGCCGAACACGGGCGTGCCATCACGCTGTAATTGCTGTTGTACCGCTTCTAAACCTTGCTGGAAAGCGACTAGCGAGGAGTCATGACTTTCGCTGTTGCCGTGACCAACATGGTCAAACAGCACAACCTGATAGCCCGCATGCAACAGTGCAGGCACAAAATTCCTGAACTGCGCGCCACGTCCGCCCCAGCCGTGGCTCATTAGAATAAGCGGACGATCAGTCAAATTTATGCTGGTGGTTATATCCGGATCAGGCTCACTAAAACGCCATGCCGCGATGCGGCCATGGGGTGTGCTGACCGAAAACGCGGTGCCGGTTTCGAGTAAGCGCTGTTCTGCAGTGGGACGTGGAAAATGGGGCGGCGTCAGAAATTGATCAAGGGCGTGTTTCACCGCCAAGCGCGGTGCCAGCACGGAGGCGACGCGCATGGTCATGCGGCTGAAAAAATAAGAAATCGTTCGTAAATTAATATATCGAACGATCGTGCTATTTATCGTGGGTGCCGATGATGGGGCCATGATTTATATCCTTTGAAGAGGTGTTGCTAAAAAATTGAGGCTAATGCTTAACGAGGCGAACGTCCGAGCTTGACGCGAGTGCACGCGTTTGCTGCAGAAGCTGCTGGAGCAGGCATCAGTTGACGAGGCAGGCAGGATTGCATCAAACGCGCAAACGCTTTCCGGGCGCGCAGATTGGCATTTTTATCCTGAAATAAATTGCGCGAACGATAAGTGCTCGAAATAATGCCGAACATCTCAAACGCAATTTGCTCTGCATCGGTATCAGCTGCAAGTTCGCCATTGATGATGGCCGCCTGGATAGATTTAACTAGGCCATCATTCAGGCGCTGCATGTGCTCGACCACGGCCTCGCGCACGGGGCCGGATTTATCGTCAAACTCTTGTGCTGCCGTCATCATCGGGCAGCCCTTTAGATCGCAGCGCTGGGTCCAGGTAAGCCAGCTCTCGACCAGCGCGGTTAGTCGCTTAAGGCCCCGCGGTGCGGCCAAAGCAGGCATCAACGCCACTTCGTTAAAACGGCGCACTGCCTCATCCAGGGTGGCGATTTGCAATTCTTCTTTGGAACCAAAATGTGCGAATAAACCGCTTTTTGATAGCCCTGTCTCCGCCGCCAGCACGCCAATCGTCAATGCCTCAAAGCCGGCCACGCTGGCGTGTTTGAGTGCTGCCTTGAGGATCACGGCACGGGTTGTCTCGCCTTTACTGAGTTTGAGGGGCATGGCTTTCATGGTTTTAATAATAGTACGGTCGTACTTTTTATGTCAAGCCATGTTTTTAATTTATTTTTAACCCGCTAATTTTAACTATGATGCGAAATAGTTTTTATTTCACCCTGAAACAGTCAGGATCGCCAAGTCGATGCCAGCCGCTCATTCAACATCGCCAAGCTCTTCAGCACCCGCACCAGCATTTTCCAAGCCTGTCGCTGCGTCTTCAGCCAAGCCATCCCCACCCCGGTCCGCATCTCCATCAATAGCCCCATTCTGGGCGCGCATCTCCAAATTTTTTCTATGGCCCATGCGATCCAGGCCGATGATTTATATCGGCATGCTGTCGGTGGGGATGATACTGACCAGGATCTTGCCGATTATTGGCGGGCTGTTGGCGCTGAAATTCCTATACCCACAAATTGCTTCGAAGATAGGCTGCAACGATCCTTGCCCATGTTGGAGTGGAAAGAAATACAAGAAATGTTGCCTTGGTAAATGAGCTTCGCATCTACCAATCTGATTAAGCGAACAATTGGGGATCGCCACTATTATTTAGAAAAAATTGACGCAATTTGTCTTGTCTATACACCTAGATTGGTTCATACGCAGCGTAGTATTATGTTTGGAGAAACTCAACGATAAGGAATGAGGGGCAGATGACAATTTCAAGATGGGCTGTTATTGCGGTCTTACTTTATTCAGTATTCCTAACTGCTTGCTCTACCCAGATGGGAGCAATCCAGCTACCGACATCGCCAACATCAAAGCTGGTAAATATCGTCGACTAGCGAAACGTAAAAGAGGTCAACGGCTTTGGTATTGGAAGTGGAACGATCGCGCAATGCGCCAACCATGGAAAATGGACTGGAATCGTTGATCGCGCATTTTCGCCACCGCGGCTAAGCTACGTTCAGACGCGCCTAAGCGTGGAGTTTGGCGACACGATCAAGGAAATTTTTCTCAAGCGCTTTTAGAACTGCTGCCAGTTGGACTCGCTGCCGCGCGGCGCAGTTATCGCTGCCGTTTCTATACCGGCGGCAATCGCGCTCAACGCTTTTAGCCAAGGGCCTGATTTTGTTTTGGTGTACCTTGATGTGGTTGTCGATGGACAACAATTTGAGGCAAAGGTCGTCAGAAGTTACAAGCACATTCCTAAACGGGACCCGCTCCTGCTTGATTTTGAGACCAAGGAAAATGCAATGGCAAACATTGAGGCAACAGAAGACGCCATGAAAATACTAATTGAGAAAATTCGCGCTCGCAAGTAATGACAGCGAGTCGGAGCGAGTCGCATGGATCAGACTCAATTCATTTTACAAATAATAACAATTGGCCGAATTTAAGAGGTGTGATTTTCCGCGAGTTGCCGCTTATGAAAAAAGCGGCGGTTCTTCAGAGTACTGCCGCTTGCTTGAGCGCTGTCATGTCGCCGAAGCTGACGGATACAGTGACAATTTTTAAAAAATGGCGTTCGTAACTCTTACAACCTAGAACTATCTGATTGGCAAGCTTGAAATTTTAATGCACAATCAAAATGCTTTTGTAAAAAATCATGCTTCAGATGCAGCCATTAATGTAGCAGTCACCACACTATCAGGAGTGCGATATGACGAACGACATGAATTATGGTTTACAACAAGCTTATGGCCTCAAAGTGGGCAGCACACTCAGCCGCAAAAATTTTTCAAGCTTTGCGCTGGTTGTGCTTATTCATTTGGCGGTTGGCGCGATGTTTTTAGGCAGCCTCACCCGCACCAATGTGCTGCCGCCGAAATGGGTGCCGATTAATATTTTGCAGCCCGAGACCAAACCCGTGCCGCCCAAGCCGTTATTGTCGGAGCTGCCCACGGCCAAGCGCGACGTTATCGTGCCGGTGATTCAGCAGCCCGTTATATTCTTCGATGTTGCGCCCCTAAGCCCGACCAGCCCGACCGATATTCAGCCCAACAGCGATCCTGCGCCGTCTCAAGGCGTCGCTGGTGCGTCGACCAGCACCGGCCTATCCGCTGCCGATGCGGTAGGCGTTGCCTGCCCTAATTCACGCGAGGTGCAGGCGAGCATGGCTTACCCAGCCGTCGCGCGTCGCGCTGGCGTTCAAGGCGATGTGATCGCGCGCTTCATGATTGGTGCTAATGGTACGATTCGCGATATCGCTATCGCCTCGTCATCCAGCCCGAGCTTGAACCGTGCGGTCATCAACGCGGTGGCGCAATTCCGCTGTCAGGGTCAAGGGCATGAGGTGATGGTCGAGGCGCCGTTCTCGTTCAGGCTACATGACTGATCATAAGCATGGCTGGTGTTTGCATGGCAACATTAAAAACGCCGGGGAAATCCGGCGTTTTTAATGTATCTGGCAATCATGAAGTTTTTAAACTCTAGCACTGGCGGGGCGCTTGAAGCCTTTTTCTTTCAAAATGTCCGTCAAATGGCGTTCTACGTTAGTGGAATCTAAAAGCA
>JAYWCO010000093.1:0-2925 GCA_043780475.1 Burkholderiales bacterium
GAGGTCGGCGCTTATTTTATGGTTGATATGGCACACTATTCAGGCCTGATTGCCGGTGGGGTTTATCCAAACCCGGTGTCCCATGCTGACGTGGTCACGACGACCACGCACAAGGGCTTGCGCGGCCCACGCGGCGGCATTATTTTGATGAAAGCCGAGCATGAAAAGAAAATCAATTCAGCAATTTTCCCCGGTATTCAAGGCGGCCCACTCATGCATGTGATCGCCGGTAAAGCGGTGGCTTTTCATGAAGCGTTGCAGCCTGATTTCAAGGTTTACCAAAGCCAGGTCATCAAAAATGCGCATGTCATGGCCGAGACCTTGAAGAAGCGCGGCCTCAGAATTGTGTCAGACCGCACCGAATCACATTTGATGCTGGTAGATCTGCGCGCTAAAGCGATCACCGGCAAAGAAGCGGAAGCGGTGCTGGGGCAAGCGCATATCACGGTCAATAAAAACGCGATCCCGAATGATCCTGAAAAACCTTTTGTCACCTCCGGTATTCGCCTGGGCTCACCGGCCATGACCACACGTGGTTTTAAAGAGGCCGAAGCCGAACTCACCGCGAATATGATTGCTGATGTGCTGGACAACCCGCGCGATGCAGCCAGTGTTGAAGCCGTGAAAGTCCGTGTTCATGCGCTGACGCAACGCTTCCCTGTTTACAGTCAGGCGTAAAACCACTCGACATGAAATGCCCCTTCTGTAGCGCGCAGGAAACACAGGTCATCGATTCTCGCGTCTCGGAGGAGGGCGATGTGGTGCGCCGTCGGCGTCGCTGCACGGTCTGCCACAAACGCTTCACGACTTATGAAACTGCTGAGCTGCGTATGCCCACGATTGTAAAATCCAATGGTCAGCGCGAAGATTTTTCCCGCAAAAAGCTGGAGACCAGTTTTCACCGCGCTCTGCATAAGCGCCCGGTGGGTGAAGAGCAGGTTGCAGCGGCGATTGATCGCATTGAGCAATCGCTGTTAAACGAAGCCAAGCGCGAGCTCGCGTCGCGGATGGTGGGTGAAATGGTGATGGCAGAATTAAAGCAGCTGGATGAAGTCGGCTATGTGCGCTTCGCCTCTGTTTATCGCAGCTTTTCCGATGTTGAGGAATTCAAAGCGGCAATACGGGAAGTGCAGAAGTAACCCAATATGGAATCGAATTTAAGCGCGGTTTTTTCCGCCACAGATTACGTCATGATGGCGGCAGCGCTTCGTATTGCCGAGCAAGGTCGCGGCTCGGCCTCGCCCAATCCGCATGTTGGCTGCGTTATCGTCAAGCAGGGCCGCATTATCGGCAGCGGCTATACGCAATCAGGCGGGCGCCCACATGCCGAGGCAGTGGCGCTGGCGGCATGCGCTGCCAACGGTGTGTCAGCCAGCGGAGCAACAGCCTATGTCACCCTGGAGCCATGTAGCCTGCATCCTCAATCACGTGGGCCTGCTTGCGCAGATTTATTGATCGCGGCAAAAGTTGCGCGTGTGGTATCCGCTTTGCGTGATCCGTTTGATGGTGTTGATGGTGCGGGCCATCATAATTTGCGTTCATCAGGGATTAAAGTTGAAACTGGTTTAATGGCCCTGCAAGCGGCCGAGCAGCTTGAAGCGTTCCTGAAACGCGTGACTCAACATAAGCCCTGGGTGACACTTAAGGTTGCGGCAAGCATGGATGGCAAAACAGCGCTGCTGAACGGTGAATCAAAATGGATTACCGGTGAAGATGCGCGCCGTGATGTGCATTTGATGCGCTCGAAAGTGTGTGCCGTGATGACCGGTATCGGTACGGCGCTGGCAGACGATCCTGCGCTGACGGTGCGGGATTTGCCAGGGAAAAATGCAGGAAAAATCGAGCGCCAGCCCTTGCGGATATTGCTCGATAGCCGACTCGATGTGCGCAACGGTATGAAGTTGCTGCAAGGCGGCAATACGCTAATCATCACCGCGACAGGCAGCGAACAACGGGCCGCGGAATTAACCGCAGTGGGTGTCGAGGTGATGCGCGTGCCGACGGAAGCTGTCAAAGGCAAAGTTGATTTGCCGGCGATGATGAAATTGCTGGCCCAGCGCACACCCCATTCACTTAACCACATCATGGTCGAGACCGGTGCAAAAATGAATGGCTCGCTGCTTGAATCGGGCGTGGTTGACGAAGTGGTTTTTTATATGGCGCCCAGTATTCTCGGCGATGCCGCCCGCGGCCTGTTTGCAATGGCGGAGCTGCAGCGCCTGCAAGATAAAATTGATCTTGAAATCACTGATCAGCGCATGGTGGGCGAAGCTATTCGTATCACTGCACAAGTTGTTTATTAAGTTTTTAGCTCAAACGAAAACAGGAAAATAATCGTGTTTACCGGCCTCATAGAAACCACTGGCGTGATTGAAAGCGCCGTCATCACGCCTGCCAATACGCGGCTGGTCATTCATGCGCCACGCTTGGGATTGCACAACATCGCGATTGGGGATTCGATTGCGGTTAGCGGCTGCTGTTTAACCGTGGTTGAAAAAACGGCCGAATCGTTTTCGGTTGATGTGTCCAATGAAACTTTGTCGCTGACAACAGGCTTGATGCAGGGCGCGGAAGTCAATCTGGAAAAATCGTTGCGCTTTGGTGACCGACTCGGCGGCCATTTGGTGAGCGGCCATGTGGACGGCCTGGGAACCGTGACCGCGATGGAGGATTTGGGCGCATCCTGGCGGCTGGAAATACAGGCGCCCCGCGAGTTGGCTAAATATGTCGCACGCAAAGGCTCGATTACGATCAACGGTATTTCGCTCACGGTGAACAGTGTGCGTGATGTGGGTGGCGGTATCAAGGGAGCGGGCGACACCAGCGATGGTTATGCGTTGTTCGAGATCAATATCATTCCGCATACCCATCAGATCACGACGATTCGCCGACTGCAAACCGGCTCCAAATTTACTTTAGAGCCGG